>QIMC01000156.1 GCA_003232185.1 Flammeovirgaceae bacterium
TACAAAAGAGCAAAAAAGGAATCCAAGCGAAGTCATCCAGCCTATAAAAGAGCCAAGAGCCGGTTAAAGGGACAAAATATTTGATCAGGTAAAAAGTTCAAGAAAGTTGTCACTATTAGAACTAACTGAATATTTCTGTTCTACTCGTAATCTTCCATTTACTCCCAAACTTTTTCGTAATTCTTTATCTAAAATCAACTGTTCCAGGCAAACCAGCCATTCAGGTTGGGTTGAACACAACATACCATTGTGACCGTGATCGATTATTTCAGTATTTACTCCAACTGTTGAAGCAACAGTGGCTTTCTCCAGGGCCATATATTGGAGAATTTTAAAGCCGCACTTCCCTTTGGTCCATTGAGATTCGGGTAGAGGCATGATTCCGATATCAAATGTATTCAGCTCATTAATCTCTTGCTGTTTGTCCCATACAATAAATTTAAGCCCTGGTAAATCAAAGGAGGGAGGGACATTGCAAATTACTTTAAGTATAAAATCCCGTCTGGTGCTTAATTCTTTCAAAACAGGCAACAACATTTCCAAGTAGGGCATAGTTGAATGTGTTCCGGTCCAACCTATTACCAGTGGATTACTATGGTGGTGTTGTGGCACATGATGGTATTGAGTGTCAATGGTAGTGGGAATAATTGATACCCTGGAATTGTATTGTCTGGCAAAATTTGCTAGATAAGAATTGCCGCAGCTTATCTTGTAACTCCAGCGACAGATACTGGAAACCTTATTAGGATATTTTAGTTTTTGAAGGAAGGTCTTTCTGGCATTATTTTGATCCTGCAACCAAATCGTATCATCGAAATCGTAGATCAAAGGTATCTTGTATACTCTTGAAATTACCCACTCAATAAAGGGCAGGCCTAAAGGTGTAGCTTCCCGATGAATAAATACCCGGTCAAACTTTGAGATTCTTGTCAAACAAGTGATCCGACCCCAGTAACCCATTATTAAACCAGTAATTTTTCTAAGGATGTGTGCCTTGCTATAAAGCACATTCCAACTACTTTCATCCCAGAAAGGTTGTACTTCATAGGAGAAACCCCGCTCAACCAGAAGTTCAAAATACTGTTCAAAACGGAACCTTTGTGAAGGAGCTTGATCAATTGGATAAGGGACTAAAAATAATATATGCATATCAATGCTCCAAAATGTGGTTTTAAAGTTAAATTAAAACAAAAAATTCAAAATTGTATATTTTGTCCTTATAGCTTTGTGTAAAATCAGATTAACTTGATCAGAAGGCTTAAGAAAGAGATTGATAACAATCTAAAGTCACTACAACAAGAAGGAACTTTTGGTAGAAATATTGCTATAAGATCCTTGGGTAGTACTTCGGCCTATCTGGTGGGTTTTTTACTGTCTCCTATAATTGCTAGAATATATCAACCTGAGGCTTATGGGCAGTTTGCAATATTTAATGCTATGGTAGCCACCATTAGTATACTTGCAACTCTGAATTTTACAAACGCATTTGTACTACCAAGAAGTAATAGGGAGTTTATCCCACTGGTTCAGTTAACCTTTATAGCAATATTGTCAGTCTCCCTGTTATCAATTATTGTACTTGGGCTATTCGGGGAACAAGTTCTTTACCTGCTTAATATTAGAGAAACTGGTAGCTTGATCTATTTTTTGCCGATTTTTGTATTTTTTACTGGCGTAAACAGGTGTTTGGATTTCTGGAATGTCCGAGAAACCGAGTATAGGAAAGGAGCAACTGCTAAAATTGTTTCAGTAGTAGGTGCCAAAATATTCACCATTGGCATTGGGCTATTGAGTAAAGGTAACCTAATCGGATTTATACTAGGAGACTTATTTAGCAGGCCAGTTCATACATACTCTTTGCTGAGCAAAAGTATTCGTGGAAAGCTAAACCTGGTACGCAAATTTTCATGGTCAAGAATTAAATATGCTGCCTGGGAATTTAGAAACTATCCAATTTATAACATGCCGGCAACTGGATTGATTGTACTCGCTGGACAGTTACCTATTTATCTACTGTCATTTTATTTTGGAGCAAACATGACTGGCCATTTTTCACTTGCCTTTAGTTTGACTGCGGCACCCATACAAGTATTAGGAATGTCAGTTGCTTCAGTATTTTATCAAAAGGCCGTTGAAACCTATCAGCATAACCCTGAAAACCTCCAAAGGATAACTACAAAATTGCTAAACAGCCTGATTTTGCTGGGAGTTTTCCCATTTGGAGTATTGGTGGTATTTGGTGAAGCTATTTTCAGGACAGTATTTGGAATCAATTGGGAAACTGCCGGCGTGTTTGCCGGATATATGGGTTTTATGGCTTTTGCTAACTTCATTTCAGTTTCATTAAATGCATTGTTTCGAGTAGTAAGAAAGGAAAAACTACAATTCTATATTAACCTATCGGGAGCGGTCCTACTATGTTCTGGACTATTTTTTGCCATACAGTTCGGAAATGTCTATCATTTAGTTCTGATTTACAGTTTGATTAGTGCGCTCCTTCATTTAGTTTCCATTGCTGTCGCCTGTTATTTGGTTAAAATCAATCCATTAATGCCTCTGGTAAAATTGATCGGTGGAATTAGTTTGGTAGTTGCCATTTTGTATGCCCTAAGAAACTTTTATCTGTTTTGAAAACAAACACAGAATAATAATCTAGTAACTTGGTTCAGCATTTTGCCAGGTTATAAATAACCAATGGGTTGAGCACACAAAATAAAATATTGAATGTGTTGTTTGTAAGTTCTGCGGCACCACCCAAAGGCTCTCCAGAGAGTTTGCAAGTAGGCAAGTATTTGAAATACCTGATTGGTCATCCATTGAACATTCACCTGGTTACTGAAAAACTACCAAAAAGGAATTTTGGTTGGAGAACAAAAGAGGTAAAGTATACAGGAGTGCTTGATCTACTTGCTCAGATTATCAAAGTGCCGGTATATTACCACCGCTATTTTCATGCTTTAGTGAACAGGATTAGCCCCAGAGTTCTACCCAGACTGGACAATGAATTCATGTTTACTTTTGGAACCCGTAGAGTACAAGCTGAACTTGCCGAACTTCCGGATATAATATATTCACGGTCTACTCCATTCAGTTCTGCAGCTTTGGCATTGAAGCTTAAGAAAAAATACAGAGTTCCTTGGGTTATGCATCTAAGTGACCCTTGGGTAATGTCTCCCTTTTTTAGTGAAAAAGGATCAGTTCTGAAGTATCACCAGAATATGGAAGAAGAGTGTTTTAAACATGCTGATAAAATAACCCTCACATCCGCTGAACAAATTAAAGTATATAAAGAAAGATACCCTGGCTATCAGTCCAAATTCCAATGGTTTCCTAATGTTTTTGATGATGAAGAGGTTGTAACTGGACAGCCTTATTTATCCTCAAGTATTTCATTTTTGCATACGGGTAATTTTTACGGACCGGGTAGATCCCCTTATCCTTTGCTCAAGGCATTAGAAAGCATTTCAAACGATAAACCCGAGTTTTTGAACAATGTTTCTTTCTTGTTTGCGGGGTTTCATGAGCCTTCCATCGACAAATTATTAAGTAGCTATAAATCAGTGGGTGTAAAGCATCTTGGTGTACATAATTTACAGGAAATATATGTATTGCAGAAACAGTCAGCGGTGTTGATGGTTATCGATTGGCAATTGACAAGAAGTCAGGCCATGTTTTTATTGTCAAAGACAGTGGACTACATGGCAGCACGCAAACCCATTTTGGCCATTACTACCCCCGGAAGCACCCTGTATAAGCTTATTCAAGGAGTATATGGTCAGTGTTTTGCCCATGATGATATTGAAGGCATAAGTAACTACATAGTAAATCTGATAAATCAATTGCGAAACCCAGCAACTAGTCAAGAATCCTATGAGGTCAACCAGGACTACTCTGCCGCTTATCAGGCGCAACGGTTATATAAACTATTGGCCGGAACAGCCAAAGTGAATTTAAAGGCTTCCAGCAAATGAATCGGGTTATTTTAAAGGGCTATTATGGGTTTGGTAATCTGGGTGACGACATTCTTATGAAAGTGAGTAGTAGATTGTTAAAGGAGATGTATCCTGAATGCCACTTGTCTGTAGCTACTGCCTGCCATCACAGCCTTTACCTATTGGAATTTACCGGAGGAATGGTAAATGAAGTAATACCACTAACCCCTGAACCGAAAGCAGATTTAATAGTTCATGGAGGCGGAGGTACTTATTTTGATTTTGACAATGGGAATGCGTTTTATTATTTATTGAATTCAGTATTAAATATTTTCGGAATAAATAGCTTCCGATACGGTTTGGATTTATACCGGAGAATTAAGGGGTGGCCTTCGAACAATACGACACTTAGAGTTGCCTTAGGTGTTGGCATAGGTTCGTTTACCGGTAGTTCAAAAAAATACTATCATAAAATGGCCGAACTATCTAATTTTGATATGATTTTCCCGAGGGATCAACACAGCTTTCAAGTCTTAAAAGAGATGGGTATAAAAGCTGATGTATCTTTAGGAACGGACTTGGCATTTCTCAAGGAGTATTGGATTCCACCTGCTCTTTCGTCTATTGAGCCAGACAGAAAAAGAATAGGGTTTGTGCTGAAATCATCGAAGGATAATTGCCTTGAGGTAATATTTAAGGTTGCAGAGGAACTGGAGCACAACGGTTATAACATATCTATTTTTATCTTCGAAAAGGGACATGATTCACGTATTAATCAACGTTTTAAAAAATTTAAAGTACATAATTGGTGTCCAGATTCCACATCATTGCATCAGTATTTAGAAACATTGATGCAAAATTCATTATTAATTAGCAGTCGTGCTCATGGAGCAATAATCGGAGCAGCTCTTGGAATTCCGGCCATATGTATTGGAGTAGAACCAAAATTATTGAGTATTGCTAAAATGTTTCCAAATTCTGGTTCATATGTAAAATTACCTATAACGTTTGAGGAATTGTATGACCGGGTAATGGAAGGGTTAAAAGTTAATACTGAGCAAGTTGAACTGGATTTTAAAAATAACCAAGAGGTAATGATAAAGTCCATAGATAAATTTAAAATGGTGATTGAAGGTAGGTATGCGGATTGAGTAAAAGATCTAATCCGAAAATGGGAATCAGAACCTCCAACAAGAGGGATATATGGATCTTTACAATACATCTTATCAATCCAATTGTAACAGAGGTGCTGAACCAATTTTTTTGCTTTAAACCACTTACTAGTTGACTAAAAAGAATATTCTGATGATTCTGCCGAATCTTGATTTTGGCGGAGCACAAAGAAGTTTTTGTAGCCTGGCCAATGCCTTAGTTGCGGTACACACGGTTACTGTTTGTGTGTTTAATACTTCTTTGGGGGTTGCCTATACGCTAAAGCCTCAGATAGTAAATTTAGATATACCTGGAGGTGAAAATTTACTATCAAAGGGTCGTTTATTCATCAGAAGGTGTAGTGCGTTAGGCCAACTAAAGAAGGATTTGAAAATAGACACTACCATTAGCTATCTGGAAGGTGCTAACTATGTTAATGCATTGACAGGACATGACAGGAAAATACTAAGTGTTCGTGGTTCAAAATATTATGATGACAACATAAATGGTTTTATGGGCTTCATGAGAAGGAGCGTATTCATGCCAGTTGTATATCGGCGGGCAGATTACATAGTGGCGTTGAACAATGGAATAAGCAAGGAGTTAACGGAAAGAATTGGGATTGATTCTGAGAAAGTTGGGGTAATTAGGAATTTTTACCAGTTAGAGCATATTCAAGCACTTGCTCTGAAACCACTGGGCGAAATGTTCGATATTCTACATGATAGACCTTATCTAATATATGCAGGAAGACTGGCAGTTGGGAAAGGGTTAAAATCAATCATTGACAGTTTTAAAATCCTAAAGAAAAACCATCCAGGATTGTTGATGGTGTTCGTTGGCGACGGCCCAATTAAGCATGATTTAGTGGAACACGCTATTTCAGTAAGATGTAAAGTGTATATACACGGGGTCCATAGTAAATCCCAAATGAATGATGCTGAAATATTATTTTTAGGATACCAGGTAAACCCATATCAATTTATTGAGAAAGCGCGTATGCTAATTATTGCCTCAACATCTGAAGGTGGCCCTAACATATTGATTGAATCTATAATATGCAATACCCTGGTAGTTTCTACTGATTGTCCCTACGGTCCTTCTGAGTATTTAGCACCTGAACTTAAGGGGAAGCCCATAAAAGAGGTAACCGTGGGACGTCATGGCATACTGCTTCCTTTATTAGGTAAAAGCCGGTACCAGGCAGGCCTCCTGCAATGGTGCGATGTGATAAGTGAATATTTGGATGATGAAGAACGGAGGAAAGTTATTTTGGACCGAGCCAGACAGTTTATTGTAAAACAATCTCCAGACTTGATACTAGACAATTGGCAACGGATCATATAATCAAAGTATTACTTATAGATAATTCAGTGCAAATTACGGGCGCTTTTAGGTCTATTCAAGGCTTCATACAAAGCCTTGGTCATCGTGTCCTTGTATATTATGCAGTTCCAGAGGGCTGTTGGACTGATATTGAGGGAATTCCAGCCAACCGAATAAATAAACTCAACTTCCTTGAAATAAGCAGGAACCTTAAGGTAGTATGGTATATTCCGCAGCTTCTGATCAACACTCTTAAGCTAAGATCAGTACTAAAGCGTAACTCTATCCAAGTTGTTCATGTCAATGATTTATACAACATGGTTGGGGTGTGTCTTAAGATTCTTCACCCAAGTATTAAATTAGTTTACCATGTTAGATTACGGAGATTTAGCTATGCTCAAAGCCTATTTGGAATTTGGGTATGGGCGTTAAAAGTGTTTGCTGATGTGATCGTTTGTGTCTCTCATACCGTTGAACGAGACCTGGGTATTTCATCACAAAAAGTAGAAGTGATCTATGATGTCATTTCGAACCTCTGGCATGCTGAGGCCAAATACCTTAACCGGAGTCCGGATGAGGTATTATTTTTGTATGTGGGTAACTACATTCCAGGAAAGGGGCAAGATTATGCCCTTCGGGCATTCGAAATTGCCAATAAAGAAATCAAGCACATCAAATTAAAATTTATTGGTAGTACGGGCTCTATATCCAACAACGAAAATTATTTATACCGTCTTAAAGAATTTGCCCAAAACAAAGGGCTTGAAGAATTTGTGGAATTCAGGAACCGATCAATAAACATATCAAGCGAGATGGCTGCCAGTGATGTTATCTTAAATTTTTCTGAGTCCGAATCTTTCTCTATGGTTTGTCTAGAAGCCCTGGCTAGCAAACGTGCAATCATCGCCACCCGATCTGGCGGCCCAGAAGAAATAATACGTCATAATGTTAACGGAGTGTTAGTTGAAAACAGAGATGTTGTTGCTATGGCAGAAGCTATTGTCAAACTAGGCTCTGATCCAAAATTGAGAGAAAAGCTATCTAAAAATGCTTATATCGATTTTGATAGCAAATTTAGTTTAAGCACACTATCTGACCGTTTATATAGTGTATATACTTCTTGAACCCATTAATCCTCCTTCGCGTTCGCTTGCGTCAACGCCGAAGTAGGCTACGGCGAAGGAGCTCGGCGGACAAGAAGATTGGATTTAATCCCCTGACGCTTTGCGTCGAAATATTAAAATAAATTCAACTTAATACCTCGCATGCTCTGCGTCGAGGTAGTTTATTTATTGCCACTAGTGTCTTCAATGGGATATTTAGCAGATAAGGAACTAAAGTATTTGATCAAAATTATTCCGGAAAGGTAAAAAGGGAGTAACTGAATCTTGTACCTTACTAAGGTTCCGAAATTATAGCTGTTTAGGCCAACAGCTAAGGACAGAATTATGGTAAAAATAAAACAAAATGATACTACCGGTTTCTTTAGGATCAAAAGGAAGCTCTTCAAAATACCAGGATTGATAAACAATGTAGCAAATAATAAAATGCTAAACCCAAAGGATTCCAGAGCTGCAAGAAGCATTAAAGGGTTGGCAATTTCCCAAAGGTAAGGTCGAAAGAGCGTCACATTTATCGCTTGTGGGGCCCTGAGTAACATGCTTTCAATAGAGCCGTCAAGTTCTCCCAGATAGTAAGCAGACCCCTCTTGTAACAGACTAATTCTATAAAGGTACTCGGCATTAATTTTAGTGCGTTCTCCAATATTAGCTATATCGTATCTGGTATCCCCTTCAGTAACGTTTATAGCAGCTAGATATGCAAATAGAATACCGAGTAAAATCATGATCGGCTTAATTATAAGGCCGGACAGTTTCCTTTCGAATTGAGCACTGTTTTCAATAAACACCCAAAATATTGCAGGAGGCAAGAATGATAAAAGGATATAAAGTTTGACTTTGTAAATGATATAAAACGCCATACAAATTACCAGAATAGAGCTAAGAGGAAATTTTTTTTCAATAAATCCTCGATGAAATCCAAAAAAGAGCCAACCCAGGGCTCCCATGGTGATGGTATCTTTCATTAGACCTGACCCCCAAAAGAATACAGAAGGCACAAATAAAATACATAGAGACAATGCAAAATGTTTACTTGGAGCAATCTTGACAAATGTTTGGTATAACACCCAAATACCGCTAAACCCAAATAAGGCAAAGAAAATTGCAATACTACTGTAGCTATGATTACAAAAAAGACCAAAGAAGGCCGCTACCTTAATAACGAAATACTCTGAAGGGCTCTTGTACCAATAGATTTGAGTAGCGTATTCAAAAGTGCTTGATTGATAGTCGCCATTGGCAAACATTAATCGAAGACCGTCAAGTGGGTTATTTAAAAATGCTCTATGTATTACTGCACTTTGCTCAAAATAATTAAAGGTGTCTCCTCCCTGGTAGTAAAATTGATATATTAAGCCCAGACAGATTGCTCCAATTATTTTTACCGTCAATCCAGGGATAAAGTATGGTTGGGTGAACCTATTGGTAAATTTATGCCGGAGTAAGTAGGCTAGAAAATAAACCAGTATTAGAATGACAGGAGTAAAAAGGAAGTCCTTAAGTTCCATTGGTTATGAAAAATTTTTGTGTTTGGCCACTTTTAAAAATACAGCAAAAATTCATGCTTTTCAGTAAACAGTTATATTAACACCATCACACATTATTCAATCCTCCTTCGCGTTCGCTTGCGTCAACGCCGAAGTCGGCTACGACGAAGGAGCTCGGCGGACGAGAAGATTGGGTTTAACTCCCTGACGCTTTGCGTCGAAATATTAAAATAAATTCAACTTAATACCTCGCATGCTCTGCGTCAAGGTAGTTTATTTGAAGATTTGACTTTAAAAAATGAGTGCCAAAATATATTACTTATGAAGATGTGCTTATCAAAGACAAGTCTTTAGTTCCCCGGGACCGCCTTGACTTATGGGATTATTGCTAGCCAATAGTGCAAAGGTATTCTTGTCTCTTTTAAAGTACCCCAAATATTTACTAATTTAAGCAAACATATCATCGACT
>QIMC01000032.1 GCA_003232185.1 Flammeovirgaceae bacterium
AGAGTCATACTGAATCAGAAAAGAAACGGGTAGAGCAAAACAAAAAACGTCTGGAAGAATTTTACTGGCGTAATAAAGTGGCCAGTAATACCAATGGAAAATTTTCTAACTGGCAATGGGGAACTGTAGAAATTGGCTACTACAATCTAGATAGCAGACGAAATTCGCGTGTTAAAAAATATATAATTGTAGGTAGGATTAGTAGCGATGGGCTGGTAACTATAAACTTTCCTGGAGAAACAAAACCTAAGTACCGCATACATGAAGCACTTATTCCTCAAATGAGTTATCTCACTAATTCAGACGTGACTTTTTCTGAACCCAACACACCTTACCTTTGGATAGGTTACCACCTACAAGTTATTAAAAATGATGAACCCATTGGGTACCTTAGCATGGGTAATTCAGAAAGAGCTACTCACAATTTAGGAGCGCCATGTTGTGATAGTTATGGCGAAGAAGGTTATCTGTTATATTGGGTATATGTAAAAAATACTTGTACGGCTAAAGCTACTAAAGAATATAATCAGGTTACAATTACTTCTGGAGAATCAGAAAAGATTGTAGATCAATCAATTGTTTATGATTTGAATTTTAAAGCGGGTTGGAATTTAATAAAATATGAAAATATTGGACATTATGAAGTGGGAGGTCTAACAAAATTTAAAGATAAAAAACAAACAGTAGTATCGACAATGCCGGCAGATACCAGATACTATTTTAAATATGATGACTAAGAAAAACGTTATGAAAAATAACATCGTTCTTTATTTTCTTATTATACAATAATATTTTGCAAAATAAGAAACCAGGGAAAAGATAAAACAAGGAAAACTTTTATTCTCGATTGGGAATTTTCCGGGCACAGGATTTCTGGATAAGAAGTCTTTTAAAATGCGTTTATTGGGATGCAGTAAAAGGGAATTTTGGAAAGAGCAAGGCAGCGAATAAGCTAATCAGGGCACGATACAATAATGGCTGGAAACTGCCTGTTGCATAAAATCAGGCAGGTTGTTGGTCCCAAAATATTCTTAGAATCTTTGCCTGGCCTCCACCTGGATTATGTTCGATGGTAGTTTCTACTGATACGCCTCCCATACTTTCATAGAATTCCCTGGCCTTGAAGTTTTCTTGTAATACCCACAGGTACATTTTAAAAGAATACCTTTACGTTGCCAATCCGGGTGTACATGTAGGTTATCTATCAGAGTTCCGTATTGTTGATCATGATTCAAATAGGCACATCCGAATCCACACAGTAGATCCTGGTCAATTGCTAAAACTATAAATTGATCTTTTGAGGGGTTTTCAAAACGCCGTTTCCAGACGGTAAGCCGGTCTTGAACCACGTCATAATCAAGATAATTGTCATTAAAAATACCACGATATTGCATTTGCCAACTGTATGCATGCAGCCGGGCAATGGCTTCGGTATGTCGTATGGATGCAGGACCGTATTCAATCACTAGTTAGTATTTTTATGTCTATCCTGTAAATTTCGAGATTGGCTCAATCCTTAAACATTTAATATTACGAAATTTCCCTGAGGAGGTCGTAATGAAAACCTGGTTACTCTATGATACAAGAATGGATTGGGCAGGGGGGTGCGAGGTTTTTTAAGGGGAATAGAATAGTGGTTGGGTCCAGGCAGTTTGATGCGCCATATTTTCGATGGGATTATCAGGAGCTTTACTTGAGATAACCTTTGCCCTGACAAACAAAAGATCGGGAGTTAAAACAAAAGAAGCTGTATTTCCCGGAACTTCTTTAAGAATACGTGTCTCGGAGTCTGTTTTACTACATCCTATAAACTGAATTTGGTAATCACTACCATCTCGTACTACTTCTATTTGGAGTGTATTGTCAATCAATTCCAACATTTCCAGTTTCACTCCGGATGAGGCATAAAACTGACCCTGTTCCATAGCATTTATCAATGATCGGGCACTAAGCGTGTCGGCATTTACATAGATCCAGCCTCGGCCGGTATTACTCATTTTCGAGTCCAAAGAGTGATAATTATGACTATCATCAGTGGCTAGTCCATAAAGTGGAGGCTTCCCGCTATTGAGGTAGGCAATATTGATTTGATCCCACATGGTCTCGGTGTCTATATGTAATGAATCGCCCAGGTTGAATACCTGAGGATGCCCATTGAATACCTCAAAAAATTGTTCCCCTTGAAGCGCTATCATATCCTCCACGGTAATTGCTGCTGTCCCGTTGCTTCAAAAGAGCATTTATGTTACGCTGCAATACATCTGAAACGCTGCTACCTCCTTGGGGCTCGATTAGTTCACCAATATTGGTAGCATTCAGGTGTAGTGGTTTACCCTCAAACTGGTCCGATATCTCTTCTGATTGCAAAATGAGAAACTGTTCCTTTTCTTCAAAAAGTGGCCGGTACTCCTCAAGTGTCTTTAATTTGACTTTGATTTTGCCGGTGTCAATTTTGAAGTTTACCCAATCAGTTCCGAATTTTCCAATATACCGTTGAAAAACTACCTGGCTCATACTATCCTCCAACTCTTTCCAGTGCTCCTTGTCAGCCAGTGTATTGTGGTCGGAAAGAGCAATAAATTGGTAATCGTGGCTTTTGTACCAATCCATAATCATCTCAGGATATTGGTAACTGTGTGTATGTAAATTTCCTTTGTACCACTGTTTACCAGTGATCTCTGAGTGGTCTGGCGGGTTGCAGGCCAACAAAAACATAAAAATGAGTGGTCTGATTGCCATATATACAGTTTAAATTTATAACCTGGTTTTTCGCGGTTGTAGATCAGTTAAAGAACCAATTTTCACGGGTTCCCCGCTTTCAATGCTTTTACGTGCTGCAACTCCAATTAGTATGGACATAGCGCCGTCGCGAACTCTTGGAACGGGTCTTCTTTTTCAGGATGGACGAATATTTTATCATGCAGTCTTTTATCTCCACCCCCATGACCGCCTCTTTCCACAGGTACCTGGACAGTTTCGAAATCCTTCCATAGTTTGTGGACTATGATCGGTTCAGACTCGGCCTGATCATCTCCGGATTGATCCATTTCCCGTTGGTGCATTTCTGCTTGACTCACACTTACCTCTTTCTGATAAGGAATATCCAACCAAGCTTCAATGCGCCCCTCGGTACCATTGAAAGCTACCCGCCAGCCTTCCAGTGGACTGTATGTGGTAAGGGAATAATTTAGCACCACATTATTCTGGTATTTGACCTGGGCGGACATTTTATCATAAATATTGATTTCCTTACGATACAAGCAGTTGTCCCTGATATAGCCATCATGTTTCTCATTGTTCACATAGAGATCCATCATCCGTTTGTCTTTGGTAATATCCCAATGAAATTCACATTCGGATTTATGAGGACAGGTGCGACAATTGTCACCCCTAAATGGACCATTTGCTCCATAGTATTCCAGATCGCCGTAAGCAAATACTTCCCGTGGATCTGAGTTGATCCACCAATTTAAAATATCAAAATGATGCGTGGCCTTGTGTACCCATAAAGTACCGCCGGTTTGTCTTAGTCCGTGCCAACGCCTGAAATAGGAAGCACCATGATAAGTGTTCAGATACCAATGAAAATCCACCGAGGTAAGTTTACCGATGGAGTTTTGCATCAACAGTTCCTTGACCTTGGTGGCATAAGGGCTCCAGCGATAATTGAACCCAACGATCAGGCTTTTACCTGACCGTCGCTCAGCGTCAATAATACCCTGACATTTCGTTTCGTCTATAGTTAATGGTTTTTCAGTAAGCACATCACAACCCATATCCAGTCCCTGAATAATGAATTGATGGTGGGTAGCATCGGTGGTGGTAACTATTACCAGGTCTGGCTTGGTTTGTTGTACCATTTCCCGGAAATCTGTGAATACCGGACAACTGACTCCTATATACTTTTTGGCATAATCGAGTCTTCCGGGATTGATGTCGCAAAGTCCTACAAACTCAAGAATATCTGCATACTGATCAACCAACCGTTTCCCCCAGAAGCTAGTGCCTCGTACACCGGTGCCGACCAATACCAGTTTGAGCTTTTCAGTTTTTTTGAAATTAAATGCTGAAAGCGGTAACACAGTGGTCGCAGAGAGCATACTTATAGATCGTAGAAAGTTTCGTCGAGTTGTGTTCATAGTGTAATTTAATGTGAGTTCCAGGGGCTAAAAGCGTAATTAACCATTTACCTAATGTACGGTATTGTATGGTCAAAGGAAAAATTCTTCTAAATAAACTATAATATCACCATTTTTATTACATCCGGCCCTTACCAAGTTGTCGCATGTTAGGTGGCCAAACACTGATTGGTTTTCATAAAGTTTTGTGTTTTCAATTTTATCCGCGATGGGAACTAAGGGGTGAATTTGACATATGCTTTGCCCGCGTTATAGTAACCTTGCTATAGACATTCCAATTGCAACAGCGTTTATTTCTTACACATGTAAGAATACCATCATTTCCCTATTTTATTTCTCGAATTCATTCAGTAACCTTTGTTATGTCCTTATCGGATAAACAATCATGAAGCCTACCATTAACCTTTATTAAATTCTCGCAAACGGCGGGATGGATATTTTTAAGGATAGTACCAGCTAAATTAGTTTTTAACTACTCAACCAGTTATAAATGAAAACCACTTGCTTGAAGAGCACAGTAGGCATGATTGCCTGTCTGCTCTCTCTGAATCTCTATTGCCAAGAAGCTAATGTAATACCTCCCTCGCCCAATGTGGCCTCGCTAGGAAAGTATGGCGATATACCTGTAAGTTTTTACACCGGCACCCCCAACATCTCAATCCCTATCTATGAAGTCGTTGATGGGGATCTTAATTTGCCCATATCAATAAGCTATCATGCCTCGGGAATAAAGGTTGCTGAGGAAGCCAGCCGTGTGGGCTTGGGATGGGCCATTAACGTGGGCGGGGTCATCAGCAGATCCGTTGTAGGTCTGGATGATTTTGCAGGAGCGCCCTATTCCTATCACAACAAAAATGCCCCAGAGTTTCCTTGGGGAGGATTTGATGTTTTACCGGCTTCAGGGTACATACAGGAATGTGATGTGTCCTTTATAGGGTCTGGTTCCACTTTTTCATTGGCATCCCAGTTTGTCGAGGCTGCACCTCCCTCGTCTCCCTACGACTTCGAACCAGACCAATATTATTATAATCTAGGCAACCTATCAGGCAAGTTTATTCTCAAACAGAACAAGGAGGCCATTCTAAACAAGCAGGAAAAATTAAAAATAACTTGCATTAATGATGCAAATTCCGGTTGGGTAATTACCACAGCGGATGGCACTAAATATTCGTTTGATACATTTGAGACCTATCGAAACAACGGAGAACTTTTTGGTACTCATAAATCCGCATGGTACCTCAATAGGATTGAATCTCCTACCGGAAATGTTATTGAACTTTTCTATCAAAATCTTGGAACACAATTTATTAAACCAGTAGGAGCTTTTTCTGAACAACAAGTCTCTTTTACGCTAGGTAACTCCTCAGGTCAATCTGGACCAACAGCATTTCAACAACTAGTACCAGGCAAAGAATATGAAACTGTTGTGCTCGACTATATTGACTATCCAAATGGACAAGTAAAATTTCTTTATGGGTCAAGAGATGATATTGATGGTGATGTAAAACTGGACACCATCCAGGTATTCAAGAAGCTACCAAATGGAAATCCTGAAATTACTCCATTCAAAGAGTTTCTCTTAACATATGACTATTTCACCTCAACCAATGATCAGGATTTTGATCAAAACAACACCTATGCCACAAAGAGATTGAAGTTACTTTCAGTTACTGAAAGAGGAACCAAGGACGGCACCAGTCAAACAAAACCTCCGCATGAATTTACTTACAACGAAGGAAGTTCTTTTACCAATCTTCCGGCTAAAACCTCTTTCGCCAGAGACCACTGGGGGTATTTTAATGGAAAGACAGGAAACACTTCCTTGATCCCAAACTATCAAATTTTTCAATCGCCCAACCCGGTGGACTTCTACATTGGCCAAATGGGTCAGGAAAGGGATGCCGGAAGTTCATATACCTCGGCGTTTAGTCTAAAGAGTATAAAGTACCCGACAGGAGGGGCAACTTCTTTTGAATTTGAGGCGCATGACTTTGATCCGGAATTATCCAAAAGCAGAGATCAATCCTATTTTTCAAACATTCCTGTCTTCTTCAATGAGGTGGCTAAATCCATGTATTATGATGGACAGAATAGAGGTACAATCTACGAGCAGGTCTTGGATCTAACCGACGAGTATGTTGATAATCAAGGAAGCTATACAAACACTACTTTATCAGCTGCATTCAGAGTAGATGCAACCTGCACAAGCATAATTGGTGTACCTGACGTCTATTTTGAATTGTATGATGCGCAGGGTACCCGGATTAGCAGCGTAACCTTAGGTGAAGTCATCTGTTCTGATCCACAAGAATTGCAATGTATCTATTGCAATCCAGATGGCTCCAGCCCAGTATTTGAATATGGCAATGAGTACTCATTAGCCCCGGGAATCTATACTTGGAAAGCATTCATTACTAGTAATAGCGATGGAGATCCATTTGAGGATATCTCAGCTACTTACACGTACCGCTCCACAATCTTCCCTAATGGAGCCAACGAAAAGTTTCTATCGGCCGGGGGAATTAGGGTAAGTAAAATTACTGATCATGATGGCGATGCCTCTTTGAATGACGTGGTTAGGACCTTCGATTATCATTACGATGAAGATAAAGATGGGACTAGTGAGGAGTACACGTTTGGGCTGATCATGGCAAGACCAAGATATACTCACTTTATGGCAGTCTACGGACCACAAGTCAGCCAAGAAGCCTCCTATGTACTTAGGTCTTCAGATAGCAACATTCCTTTAAACGGATCGGCAAGCGGTAGTAATGTGGGATATAGTCAGGTAACGGTATTTTATGGTGCAAACGGGGAATTTGGTAAGAGCATTTACAAATATGACAACTTACCTGATATAGCCTTACCTTTCGTTTTTAATATACCAGAATTCGGAAATGCTCCGCAAAAACCTCCATCTTACCCAACAATAACCTATGAGAAAAACGGGATACTATTGGAAGAACAAAATTACAAAAAGGAAGGAAGTAGCTACTTACTAATTGATGAAACAATAAATGAGTATACACAGGTTTCTGGTCTTAACAATGTAATCTACGGAATGGAGCGTAGGCCCATATCGGGCCAGCTAATAGGTTCTAATTGTGCAACTTTTGTTGGTGACATATTATTTATCTATCCATCAATTAATACATCATTTGTAAGACTGATTTCCAACACAACAAGAACCTATGATCAAAACGATCCGAGTCAGTTCGCTGAAATAGTCAACGATTATTTTTACGAGAACAGCGATCACCTTCAACTTACCAGGCAGCAAACTACCCGTAGCGATGGAAAAGTTCTTGAAACTCAATTTAAGTATCCATTGGATTTTGGTAGTCCATCGGTAGTTCTCGACACCATGATAAGTCGGCATATGCACAACCAGGTGATCGAGCAGGTACATCGTGTAGCCAATTTAGAGGTATCAGCTACAGGAACGCAATATCAGTACACGAATGATCTGGTTGTTCCACACAAAATCTACCAATTTGAAACCAATCAACCTGGTGTTGGATTCAGTGAGTCTAGCAACGGAATCACCTTTTCTAGTTATAATGAGCGATTGGATTTTGGTCGATACGATGCTAAGGGAAATTTACTTCAGCACAATAAAACTGAAGGAGTGGTTACCTCTTTTATCTGGGGTTACAATCAAACACTTCCAGTGGCCCAGGTAGTCAATGCCAGTTTTAGTGAAATCGAGGGATTAAATGGTTTTGATAACGATTTCCACGCGGGTAACCAAGGACTCAGTGCTACTCAAGAAGATGATCTAAGAGATGGGCTGCCGGATGCTCAGATAACAACATATATCTACGATCCTTTAATTGGAATTCTCACCATCACGGATCCACGAGGGCTAACTACTGCTTACGAGTATGACCATTTTAATAGGCTCCAGTGGATCACTGACCATCAGGGAAATATTGTCAAAAAGTTCGAATACGAATACGACAACGATGGCACCCAATAAGCTATTGAACAGCTACTTTTTATAATTCTCAACCAGTTATAATTCTCAACCAGTTATAATTCTCAACCAGCCAATACCATGCAATCTTCAACCAGCTATAAATTATTAATCGCAATGCTCCTTTGCCAAATGATGGCGTCCCATTTTTCCTATGCTCAGAGCTTTGAGCAGGTAATCGCCCGCTATAATATTGGGGGCAGTCAAATAACCCTAAATGGGGATACTTGGGGAGTAGAGCAATATGTGACTACCACCAGCGGCAACACCTGGACAGTATCTGGAGTAGCTATCGAAAATACTGATCAGGACACTTTGTATCAATCTGAGCGGTTTGGGGACTTCAGTTATGAGATCCCCGTCTCTCAGTCAGGCTTGTACCAAGTCAAACTCTATTTTGCTGAAGTACACCATGGAGTAGCGATACCTGGTGGTGTGGGTGACCGGGTGTTCGATGTTGACATTGAAGGAGGACAAGGACAGCTGACCAATTATGATATTGTGGCACAGTCGGGTGCTTCTGCCAGGGCCATTGTGGAAACTTTTGATGTAGAGGTCACAGATGGCTTCGTGTCTATTGGTTTCACTACTGATGTTGATAATGCAAAACTCTCGGCCTTAGAGGTGTTTGCCTTAAACAACCCTGCTAAGTTGACGGGTACTCCCAATCTGCTGATTTATGCGGATAGTAGTAATTCAATGACTGTAAGCGCCACTGATCAGGAAAATAATCCCATTACCTTATCAGCTACAGGATTACCTTCTTTTGCCAGTTTTACTGATTTGGGCAATGGTAATGCTACCCTGAGTGCATCACCCGCTACTGCGGACGCCGGAGAATATACCATCGCCATAAGTGCTTGGGACAGTATTGGAGCAGTCGACCAACAGAATCTTACCATTTGGGTGGTTGATCCCAATGCGTTGGACATAATTAAACTGAATGCAGCCGGTCCACAGATCGTGTATGGCGGTGAAACCTGGTTATCCGATCAATACGGTAATCCAGGAGATACCAAACAATTCTACACGGTAACTATTGGGAATACGGAGAACGATTCTATATATCAAAGTGAAAGGCACGGTGATTTTACTTATGAGATCCCAGTTCCGCAACCGGGTCTTTACGAGGTACGATTGCATTTTGCCGAGCTATGGCATGGAATACAGAATAATTTGGGTGTAGAGGCCCGAGTTTTCAACGTAGATGTGGAAGGGCAGGACCAGCTTTCCAATTACGACATCATACAAGAAGCGGGTGCTTCAGCTTTAGCCACCGTGGAGGTGCTCAGTGCCAATGTTGATGATGGTTTTCTTACCATAAGCTTTACCTCGGTTGTCAATGAGGCTAAAATATCGGCCATTGAGGTGTTTGGACATTTTGGACCTTTGGTCGCTTCGCCAAATATTACTCTGTTCGTTCAAGATTCTATTAACTATACCATTACATCTTCTGACCCGGACGGTGACCCTGTGGCACTTTCTGCTTCGAATCTGCCAGGGTTTGTCAGTTTCATGGATAATGGAAACGGTACCGGTACTTTGACCATAGATCCGGAAGTTGGTGACAAAGGGAATCATCAAATAACCATTTCAGCTACTGACACTGACGGGTTTACCACCCAAGGTACTATGACTATCTACGTGAGAGATCAAAACCAGGTAGATGTGATTAGATTGAATGCTGGTGGCCCCACTTTAACATTAGATGGCACCCAATGGCAATCAGATCAGTATGGAAACCCGGGAAACACCTGGGAGAAGTATAGTGTTGCAGTTGATGGCACCGAGATAGATTCTATCTACCAAAGTGAACGGAATGGAGATTTTACTTATGAGATCCCTGTGCCTGAGCCGGGTTTGTACCAGGTGAACCTACATCTGGCTGAGTTGTGGTTTGGTGTAAGTACCGAAGATCCCATAGGAAAACGCGTATTCAGCGTGGACATTGAGAATGGGCAACAGACATTGACCAATTATGATATCGTAGCCGAAGCTGGGATGCCCGCATTAGCTACAGTGGAGGTCTTTGAAGTGATGGTAGTGGATAGTTTCCTTACTATTAACTTCGACCCGGTGGTAGAGAATCCTAAAATCTCAGCTATTGAGGTTTTTGGAAACTATGCTCCGGTTGTTGGGGCGCCTAACCTTAGTATTGAAGAAGGTGACTCTACGGCAATCCCTATTACCGCTACAGATTCGGATAATGACTCCATCAGTCTTTCAGTGGTGGGGCTTCCAAGCTTTGCCACCTTAACCGATAACGGTGATGGTACCGGTACCATCACCGTGAGTCCAGGCACTGGCACTGCTACCAGCTATCCTATGACGGTAACGGCCCTGGATGCGGACGGACTTTCCTCTACCTCTGACTTTACCTTATGGGTAAACAAAACCACCCAAGATGTAGCATTAATCAATACCGGTGGCCCTCAGGTAACCTATAACAGCAGAACCTGGTCGGCCGAGCAATATTATTCTGCCGGTAAAACTTATAAGAACGATACCCTAAGTATCCTAGGAACAGAAAATGACTCCATCTACCGCACAGAAAGATACCAGACGCATAGTTATGCAATTCCGGTTGACTCCGGTTTTTACCAGTTGCGGCTGCACTTTGCAGAATTGTGGCACGGTATTCAGAATACTTCGGGTATTGGGGCCAGGGTGTTCGATGTAGACATTGAAGGCGGCCAGGGTACTTTGGATGATTATGATATTATCAAAGAAACCGGTGGGCCTGCAATCGCCACAGTAGAGCAGTTTGAGGTAGAGGTCAATGATGGAAACCTAACCATTGATTTTACTACTTTGGTGGATAATGCCAAGATTTCAGCCATCGAAGTGGTGGAAGTGGACACTTCCGGGACCAATCAAGGACTTATTGCCGATGTCACTGAATATCAAGCGTTGGTAGATCTGTATAACGCCACCAATGGAGCTAACTGGACCAACAACAGCAATTGGCTTAATCACACTAGCCTGGACAGCATTGATACCTGGCATGGTATTACAGTAGCAAACGGGGATATAACTGAAATAATACTAAACTCTCGCAATCTTACTGGTACTGTCCCCGCATCACTGGGTAGCCTAAAGGGTTTAAAAAGACTAGAACTGGAAAGCAATAGTTTGTCGGGTTCTCTACCTGCTGGGCTGGTAGGGCTTACCGCTCTAACCCATTTTAAAGTGGCCCGTAATCAGATAACGGGTTCCATTCCTAAGTTTCTTGGTAGTCTTACTAATCTTATACAACTCTCCTTATGGGACAATCACTTTACCGGAGTTATCCCTGATGCTCTAGGGAATTTGGATAACCTGGAATGGCTATTCATTGGTGGAAGTGGTACCCCAGACCGTACCAGTGCGATCACTGGGCCAATACCCAGTTCTTTGGGCAATCTGTCAAATGTCATCCAATTATGGATTTTCAAATCCAATGTAAACGGCGAAGTACCAGCCAGCCTTGGCCAACTCAGTTCCTTAGAATTTCTTTTACTGCATGAAAACAGTTTGACTGGTGATCTACCTTCTGAGTTAGGCAATTTGACCAGCCTTAAGCAGTTTGCTGTAGGACGCGATGAATTAAATCCCGGTCCGGTTCCAGCTTTTGTTAGGAACCTGACGAATCTGGAAAAATTATGGATGTACGAAGTAAACCTAAATGATACCATACCTGATTGGATTGGAGAGCTAAACAAGCTCACGCTACTGGGTCTTTGGGATAATGATCTAGCAGGACCCATTCCCGGATCAATTGGTGATATTGGTACCCTGAATAATTTGTCTTTGAACAATAATAATCTGAGCGCGTCAGTACCTAGCGCATTACAGAGCTTAAGTCAGTTAACAAAATTTCATGTCCAGGAGAACTCTTTAAGCGGAGATATCGGCTGGCTTGCTGGCCTTAACAATCTGGTATCAGTAAGCATTGGAGACAACCAGTTTACGGGTTTTCCGGATTTTAGCAGCCACTCCAACCCAGGAGGCATTGATGTGTTTGTTTACGACAATTATTTGTCTCAAGAAGACATCGAATCCAATTTTACAGGAATCGATACCCATCATTTTAAGTCATTCGACTATGGATCTCAATCAAATCCTGAAATCGACACCGTTCAAGTGTCCACAGGGCAAGTAGTGCCCAAAACAACTACCAATGGCAAATTGGGGTAAACAGCTCCTGGTCAAATATTGAAGGGGAAACCAATGCCACTCTATCGACTTCCTTACTTCCGGCTCAGGTTGATCTGCATGTCCGTTGTGAAATCACCAACAATTGGGTAACTGATCTGACGATTTACAGCAAGGGGTTTGTGTTATATCTTAGTGGAGGACTGCCCGTATTGGCAGAAAACCTACCAGACGATAACAGTGTGGCCTTGGAGCCAAATGGTCAGATTAATAAACCTGTTAGCAATTCTAGCGTACCTTTAGCCATTAACTCAGTAGACACAAGTACACTACCGGCAGATATTCAGACCAGCACACAATACCTCGATGGCTTAGGCCGATCTATTCAAACTGTTATAAGAGAGGAATCACCGTTGGGCAACGATATTTTGCAGCCAATAGCCTATGATGCCTTTGGTAGAGAGGAAAAGCAATACTTACCTTACACCCAAAGTGCCCCAACTATTGCAGGAGCATTCCGGCCAGATGCGCTGTTAGAGCAATACAATTTTTATCATGCAAACTCAGACAGTATAGCCAATACCGATTATCCATTTACTCAAAATGGCTTTGAGGCATCGCCCAGGAGCCAATTATTGTCACAATCGGCCCCCGGCGAAAGTTGGAGGTTTGGTAGCGGGCATGAATTAAAGTTTAGCAACAGGAGTAACCGGGTTTCTTCCGATAGTCTTATTCGTATATGGCAAGTATCAGGGCCCACCGCCTTACCCAATACTTTGGGTACCTATGGAGATGGTGAATTGTTCGTAACTGAAACCAGGGACGAGCAGGATCAGTTGTTAATTGAATACACTGACAAACAACAACAAATCGTACTAAGGAAAGTACAGGATGGGGAAGACGGATCAGGCGATCCAACCTTTGTGGAAACGTCTTATGTATATGATGACTTCGGTAACCTCCGTCATGTTATTTCTCCTGAAGGGATAAAGCGGATGAAGGATCAGACAGATTTTAGTTTGGCAGCAGATCCTACCTTTGCTGGTCATTGGCTGTTCAGCTATCAATATGACGCCAGACGGCGCATGATTGAAAAGAAGGTTCCTGGTGCTCAGCCAATAACCATGATCTACGATAACCGCGATCGGTTGGTAATGACTCAAGACGGCAAACAAAAAGAGGCCAATCAATGGGTTTTTACTAAATATGATCAATTGAATAGACCTATTATAACTGGGCTGATATCCGATAGCAGAGTTGTTAGCTTAATTCAATCTGATATTGATAATCAAGCCTCCTTTTTCGAAAACACCTCTGGCAGTGGAGTGGGATACACCTTAAGTAATAGTTTTCCTTCAACAAATGAAGCGGATTTACTTACGGTAACTTATTACGATGATTATTCTTTCCCCCATGGCAGCGATTCAGATTTTAACTATGTTCAGGAATTGGGCAATGGAACAAACGAAAATGATGTAGAAACGTTGCCCACCGGAGGAATGATCAAGGACCTAAGTACAAATACGTGGTTTAAGTCTGTAACTTACTTTGATGAGTATAGGAGATTGCTTCAGGTTATTAGTACAAACATTACAAGCAAGGTAGACAGGACCACCAGCGGCTATGATTACATAGGAAACATACTAGAAACCCAAACCACTTATAACGTTGGCGCGACCAATGCTACCTCCGTTTACCGAGATTTCACCTATGATGATGCGGACCGGTTGATTTCCGTGGAGCATAAAATAGATTCTGGGTTGGTAGTCAAAATAGTTGAAAATACTTATAGCGAACTAGGCGAGCTGATCACCAAAGAATTAGGAGTCAACGGGGCCACTGCTTTGCAAACTATCGACTATAAGTACAATATCCGGGGATGGTTGACTCATATCAATGACGCTGGGCTTAGTGGTTCAGGCGATTATTTTGGTATGGAGTTAAACTATGATCATGGATACCAGGACAACGAGTTTAATGGAAACATCGCTGGCATTAAGTGGCAGAGTGCCTTAGATCAAATCCAGAGGACCTATGGGTTTTTATATGATCATGCTAACAGATTAACAGGAGCAGCTTATGTAGCAAAAGGTGTTAACGGTTGGGACCAGGAAGATGACTATTATGATATGGGCAAAGTGAGCTATGATGCCAATGGTAACATCACAAAATTAGCCCGTAATGGTCTATCCAACTACGATGTGAACGGTGACCCGGTGTACGCCTTGCTTGACAGTATGTCCTACAATTATACCGGTAACCAATTGCTGGCGGTGAACGATCAGGTAACTAATGGCTCCAAAGATCGGGGTGACTTTTACGATGGAGCCGAAAACTCTACCGAATACCTTTATGATCAGAACGGCAATATGGAAACCGATGACAATAAGGGCATAGTATATATTGAATACAATTACCTGAACCTGCCTGATTCTATTTACTTTGAAGATGGCAAGTATATTAAATACATCTACGATGCGACTGGGACCAAACACCAACAACAGGTTTTCCAAGGAGGCCAGCTCACCAAACTCACTGATTATCTAGGCGAGCTGATATACGAGGATAGTACGCTGGCCTATATTCAACATGAAGAAGGACGCGTAGTGCCGGATAGCAGCGGAATCTTTGAGTACCAATACTACCATAAAGACCATTTGGGTAATATCCGGATGACCTTTACCGCTCCTAAAGTAGCGGTTAAATACCTGGCCACCATGGAAACAGCTAATGCCACCGCTGAAGAAGCGGAATTTGGCAATATTGCTGAGACCCGCCAGCTGGATGCATTGCAAGCCTATAATGGTATTGCCAGCGCCAGGCTGAATGGTTCTGATAGTTTGATCATTGGCCCGGCCAAATCACTGGCTGTGGGTAAAGGGGATACCGTAAAAATAGAAGTTTATGCCAAGTATAATCAGTCAACCAATAACACCACCACTTTGGTGGGCGGCCTGGCGGCAGCGGTGACCGATGCATTTGGATTGGTTAGCACAGGAGAAACCCAGGTAGCCTATGATGCCATCAGCAGTTTATTGTCAGCAGGAAGTGGCCTTGTCAGCAGCAATGATGACATTCCATTGGCTTATGTCAACTACCTGATGTTTAATGAAGATTACTTGCTGGTGGATTTCGGTTACCAGCAGGTAAGCACTACCGCTCTGAACAATCCCCATGAATTGTTGTCTATTACTACAGTAGCGCCACAGAACGGATTAATGTATATTTACCTAACCAATGAAAGTGCGCTGGACTTGGATGTGTTCTTTGATGATCTCACTATTACTCATACCGAAAGCCCTATTATAC
>QIMC01000033.1 GCA_003232185.1 Flammeovirgaceae bacterium
CTGATATTGCCCTGCCTATTCTTCCGTTGCCATCTTCAAATGGATGAATGGATTCGAAATAAAGATGGGCTAGTCCCGAGCGAAGCAACGCAGGAATGTTTGCTTCCTCTTGATTGGAATGATTAAACCATCTAATAAATTGTCCCATTTCATCTGGCACTCTGGTTGATGGAGGTGCTTCATAATGAACTATCGGCCTGTCAAGTGAGCCAGAAACAATTTGCATAAGTTCGTCATGAGTTCGATATCGACCAATGTCCTTTAAATCACTACGACCTTTAGTGAGCATCCGATGCCACTCAAATAGCTGTTCGTGATTTAACAAGGTGCTATAATTTTTATAGAGGTCAACCATCATTTCAGAAATGCCCTGCTCAGCAGCTGAAATTTTTTGGTGATCGCTTTTCAACCCGAATTGTTCACGAATAGATGATTGAAGAGATTCCCTATTCAGTATCTCCCCTTCAATTTCCGAAGTTTTGTAGGCTTCATCACTAATTAAATTGACTTTAAGAATTTCCCGATCATTGTCACTAATATGTTTGAGACTACCATGCATCATTCCCGCTCGATGCAAAAAATCCATTTCGTATTTCTTTATTTCTGTAGGATCATAGCCAAAATTCGGCCAATCCTTTTGTTCCCAAATCCAGGTCATGAGCAATAAATTGAAATATATAGCTCAATATACTCCAGAATTATGAGCTATAAAAGTACTTTTATAGCTCATAATTCGTCCAGCCACAATTTTGGAATTGTTAGCACCTTTCGCTATTATCCAATATCAAGCGCATACATCGTTCCAATGTTCAACTTATCTACAATTCTCGAAGACAGCTCCAGAAGATATCCGGCAAAAGCGGCCTTTACCTATTTGGACACGGTTCTGAATTATCAGCAACTTAATGCCGCTGCTAATCAGGTTGCCAATGGTCTCATTGAGAAAGGGATCCAGCCAGGTGACAAGGTAGCTATTAGCTGTCTCAATCTGCCCTATTTCCCGATCATCTACTTTGGCATACTCAAGGCCGGAGCAATCGTAGTGCCTTTAAGCGTTCTTTTAAAAGAAAATGAAATTGCCTACCATTTGACCGACAGTGATGCAAAAGCCTATTTTTGTTTTAATGGCACTGAAGATTTACCAATGGGACAGATGGGTTTTAGCGGATTTAACAGGGTGTCAACCTGTGCGTATTTTTTTCTGATCATGCCTGAACCTGATGGGCCTTCTGCAATTGAAGGGGCCGAGACATTCGGCGCACTCATAAACGAACAACCGGTAACCATAGATACATATCCTACCGAGGCGAGCGATACCGCGGTCATTGTGTATACTTCTGGCACCACCGGACAGCCAAAGGGAGCGGAATTAACCCACATTAACCTTTTCCTAAACGGTGATGTGTCAGTTAGACTTTGCAGTACAAATGCAGATGATGTGCAACTGATTGTACTTCCCCTGTTTCATATTTTTGCCATGGTGGTACTGATGATCGCTGGAATATACAAAGGGGCGCACAGTATATTACTGCCACGCTTTGATGCTGCTGCCAGCTTAGCATTAATGGAAAAGCATAAAGTGACCATCTTTGCGGGAGTTCCTACAATGTACTGGGGGATGGTCAATTGTAATTTAAAAGGATTTGATTTGAAATCTATTTCACGTTCGCTAAAAGTGGCTGTATGCGGCGGTGCTTCGCTACCTCTACAGATTTTGAAAGATTTTAAGGACAAGTATGAAGTGCCTATCCTGGAAGGGTATGGAATGTCAGAAGGCTCCCCTGTGGTTACTTTTAATCAACTGGATATTGGGTGTAAACCAGGATCTGTGGGAACACCGGTATGGGGAGTAGAGGTAAAGCTAGTAGGGCCCGATGGTGAAGAGGTGCCCATCGGCGAAAAGGGAGAATTACTTTTTCGAGGCCATAATGTCATGAAGGGGTACTACCAGCGCCAGCAGGCCACTACAGAAAGTATTAAAAACGGCTGGATGCACTCTGGAGATATCGCGGTGAAAGATGAAGATGGGTTTTTCTATATTGTCGATCGTACCAAAGACATGATCATCAGGGGTGGATTAAATGTTTATCCCAGGGAGGTGGAGGAGGTAATGATAAAAAACCCGGCAGTTTCTTTGGTCGCTATTATAGGGGTACCAGATGAGAAAATGGGTGAAGAAATTAAGGCCTTTGTAGTTTTAAAAGACGCCCACATTGAAGAAAATGAACTGATCAGTTGGACAAAATCTCAAATAGCAGATTACAAGTATCCGCGTCAAATCGAATTTGTTGACAGTCTGCCAATGAGTGCCACTGGCAAAATATTGAAAAAAGAATTGAGAAAACTAATCTAATGTAATGGGGTTGTGGTTCATTCCCGGCTGGCAATTTCAAAAAATAAGCCGTGGTCCAAGTTTCAATATATCTGCAAATTCCGATGGGCCTCCAACCAATTGATCAGTAAAATTTTGCAACTCATCCAAGGTTTGATCCGATATTAATTCAACTAACATGTCCATGGCTTTACCACTGATCATGAATGGATAGCCAGATACAATAAGTTCTTTACCGCGACAATGTCCATAGATCTGAAATTCTGGTATTTCATGCGCTTTTTCTGCAGTCAGTATACAACAACTCAATTGCTGATTAATGTCATTATCAGCTTGACCACTTGCTACCCAATTGGGAAATTTTGCATGCTTCTGAAAATAAGAACTGATGTTTGCTCTCGATTCCTCAGAGAGGGTTTGGTGCATACGGTCCACGCAGGTCAGGCACATTGCGTATTCAAAAATGGTTGAATAACTTTCAAGTCCCTGATAGCTCTTAAAGGCCTTTTCAATCAAATAATCTGTGTCCCCTGAACACAGTTCCAAATCGCACCCTATACAGCGCTCCAGATATCCTCCCGTGGCATCCGAGTAGAATATTTTAGGAATATCGATATGGTTGGCTCTTGCTTTTTCCACTGGGCGCTTCTCAAAAATTAATGGGTAAGTTACAGTTTTCCGCCGAATTCCATATCTTGCTATTATGAAACAATAACTTAAACCTGGATTATGCACTAGAAATCTATTCCGAGCCTTAACTGACTACGCCAAAGGCGTCCCGTTGGGGCAATCTAGGCACTTGCTCTATTTTTCCTACTCACCATAGCGGTGCTATGTTTCCGTTGCAAAAATCTGTGCGAGTGCCTATCTAACAGCCATTTAAAGCTCTCACTACGAAGTCTAATGCATAATCCGGGTTAAATCATGGAACACCAAACTGAACCTGAACAAAACAAAGCCATCGGTATTATTGCCTATTTAACTTTGATCGGGCTTATCGTCGCCTTTATATTAAACATGGAAAAGAAGGAAGCTTTTGGAAATTTCCATATCCGACAAGCCTTGGGTATTGTTATTAGTGGTGTTGCATTGTCATTCATCATGGTGGTTCCATTTATTGGATGGGCTCTGGCAATGGTGGGCTATTTACTGGTCTTTGTTATGTGGGTTTTTGGAATTATAAATGCCATTAGCGGTAATATGAAACCGGTTCCTGTACTAGGTGATAAATTCGATGAGTGGTTTCAGGGCATCAAATGAAATTTGAAACCAGTTTAGTTGGCAGGCCTTTGCCCCTCAAATAATGAATATAAAGCGAAACTTGCCAACCAATGTTCTCCCTCATAACCCCCATCTATAATATTGGATAAAGAGTGGTTTACATGGGAATGTGCAATGTCTACCAGATGTTGATAAGCTGGAAGCGTTCTGGTAACGCCATATAAACACCACGCACGGCTAAAGTTTACACCATCCAGATGCACCAATTTCCCATCTGACCGATCAGAAACTTCTGCCGGTGAAAGAACAAAGGATGTCTGCTGTAACTCAGGCATAAAATCAGCTATCCATGCATCAAAGGTGTCCTGATCTAAAACCCTTCGCATTATATCAATCTCTTGCAAACAGGGAGACAAGAAATCATACCCACTTGGTTCCCAGGAAATTGGACATTGTCTATCCTCCTGGAAAAAGTCTATTGCCCGGTTCCTGATCAGCTCCTGCAATTCCTGATGGCCAATAACTATCGCATAGTCCCAGGCAAATGTAAGTCCAAAAGCGGTGTTGGTATGTTCACCTACTCGAATTGGATATCTCAGCTTGGGTAAGAATTCCAGGTATCTTGAGATGGTTAAGTCTATCAATGGGTTAAGATTGTTCCATAACTCCTGGCCTAAAGGATCATCCCAGGTTTTTAATTCTTCAGCCAGTTTCAACAACCAGGCCCATCCGTAGGTTCGCTCAAAACTCTTCTCTTCCTGACGTTGAAAATATGCCAATTCAGTAAGTATATTAGCGGCGGTGATGTTTGACCTGAGTTTTGATCTTGCCTCTTCAGCCCGGTCCATGGTTGGGAATGCCTTTAGTAAACGAACCAACATCCAATGACCATGAACTGAAGAGTGCCAATCAAAGCATCCGTAAAACGCAGGATGCAGGGCTCCGGGAGTGGCCAGGGAATTGCTGTCAGTTAGGGTTTGGCTGAGTTTGTTTGGGTACTCTTGCTGCAAACAATTTAAGGGAAGGGCCGCCAAACGATTGGCTTGTTCAAGATTCAGCAACGGTGCAGTAATAATTTGCTTTTCCGATTCAGAAACTGTCTGACAAGAAACTAAACAGTAAATAATCAACAGGTATCGATGCATAGCTATATGATTTCAGCCCCAAGATCCGGGGGGTCCAAAAGCAAATCAATGGTTAAAGTACTGGATTATAAATTAACCGGAGATCCATTTAGTCGTATTGCATATCCGCCAGGTTCAGCTTAACATTCATTAGGTTATTGTCTGAATCAATTCTTTGAACTAGTCTTTTACCTCTATAAATGAAAACCAATTCCCTGGTGTTTCTGGGCACCTGAATGGTATAGCCTCCGGTGGCATTTGAAACTTTTGCCGCCTTGCTATCAGGAACCATTATATTGACTCCTTCTAATAGCTCGCCAGATGAAGACAATGTAATCTTTCCGTAAATTCGTCTGCTGTTGCTTCTTTCAATTTTCTCTTCGATAATATCCGTATTAGTTAGAGCTTTGGCCGGTTGTTCGATTGCTGGCTCATCTAAAGCTGGCGCTAAAACTGATGCAGAGTCCATGGAAGTTAATTGGTCTATTGATGTACTGTTTTCAATAGTCTCTGGTTCAGAAGTAATTTGAATAACTTCTTCTGATGCAGCTTCAGTATAATCTTCAGAGGGAGGGGCAGCCATGACTCTGTTTAGAACAGGTCCCTGGAATTCATAAATAAAAATAAATAGAACAGTTGCAGCAGCGGCAGTAACCAGTCCAAGTTTTGCTAATACTTTCACGTCCAGCTATATTAAACTTAAAAAATGCGACCAGGTGGATTATCGCGCAATAAAACAACAAAGATAACTGAAAATTATTACGAACGCAAAAATTAATATTATCCGTGCCTATTAAACCCTAAAATCTCACAACTGAAAACTTAAAAGGGTTCTTGTTGGCACAAGCAATGAAAACTTCCGAGGCCTCTCAATATTTCTAATGAATTGATGCCAATAATTTTTCGGCTTTTAAAAATTTTACCCAATATAGCGATGGCTAATTTATCGTTGGGATCATCAAAAGTAGGAACCAAAACTGCCCCATTGCAAATGTAAAAATTTGCATAACTGGCTGGTAGTCGCTGGTGCCCATGGTATTTTGGCTGCGGCATTGGCAAAGTAATTACCTTCAGAGGTTCGCCATCTAACAATTTCATTTGCTTCAAGGCTTCTAAATTTTCCAGGAGTGGATGATAGTTCTCTTCGAAAGGGTCCTCCTCTAAAATCGTAACTACAGTATCAGGGCTTACAAATCTGGTAATTGTATCTATATGACCATCAGTATCATCGCCAGCTATACCTTGCTCCAACCATAGAACCTGCTCAACACCAAAATAGTCCTTTAGCTTCTGCTCGATTGCCGCTTGTGATATCTCTGGATTTCGATTTGAATTCAATAGGCATGAAGTTGTGGTCAGCGCGGTTCCTGCTCCATTGAAATCTACTGAGCCACCTTCCAGCACCATCCCTGGCTTGATTAATTCAATTCCCAATTCAAAGGCCACTTTACCTGGAATTGCATTGTCTGAATGGTAGGGAGGGTATTTGCCTCCCCATGCATTGTAGTCCCAATCCAGCACGATTTTATCACCATTGGGGTTTACGAGGAAACATGGACCATGATCCCTGCACCATGCATCATCGGTGGCATGGTAATAGAATTCAACTTTCGAATGGTCTATATGTCGATTTTTGAATCTGCTCAATGCCGCCTTTTCCATATTTTGGTCACGTACATTGATACAGACCATTTCCCATTTAGTTAACTCTTCTATAAGTCGCAGATAACTGTCAAAAATTGTCTCAATACCTTCCGGCCAGGTATTTTTATTGTGTGGCCAACTTAGCCAGGTGGCTCGATGTACCTGCCATTCCGCAGGGAAAAAATATCCCTTGCTACCCGGTGAGGTATTAATTTTAGTCAATGAAACGTTTGGTTATATCCAGATAGCTGTCTAAACGTCGATCTCGTAAAAATGGCCAATGATTGCGGTAATGGTTAGTTAAGTCCAGATCCAATTCTACTACTTTTATCACTTCCTGTTGGTTGCCTTCCCAAATTACTGTTCCAAAGGGATTTACCACCATAGATCCTCCCCAAAACTTAATTTTGCCTTCTTGTCCTACTCGGTTCACCGCCACTACATGTATGCCATTGGCAATTGCGTGCGACTTTTGGATGGTTTTCCAGGCCTGATATTGTTCCATATTGGTTTTTTGATCCTGACTGACCTCCCATCCTATAGCGGTAGGATAAAATAGTATATCCGCCCCCATCATAGAAACTAGTCGGGCAGCTTCAGGAAACCATTGATCCCAGCATATTAAAGTTCCAATCCTGGCATATCGAGTATCGAAAACTTTATATCCCAAGTCACCCGGTGTAAAATAAAATTTTTCATAAAATCCAGGATCATCAGGAATATGCATTTTTCTATACTTCCCCAAGTAACTGCCATCCGCATCCAACACAGCTACTGTATTATGATAGAGGCCTTTGGCTCGTTTTTCGAACAAAGAGGCAATAATCACTACCTCCAACCTCTTTGCTATCAATTGTAAGTGATCAGTCATTGGGCCCGGTACAGGTTGTGCCAGGTCAAAATACTTGTGGTCTTCTGTTTGACAAAAATATTGATGTTGAAATAGCTCTTGAAGGCATATAATTCTAGCCCCTCCAGATGCCGCCTGCTGAATAGCCTTTTCAACACCAGACATGTTTTCATTAGGGTCTCTGGTAGTTTTGCTTTGTATTATACCAACGGTGATCATAGGTGATCAATGATAATCATTTCATTCTCTTTAACCCGGATTATGCACTAGAAATCTATTACGAGCCTTAACTGACTACGCCAAAGGCGTCCCGTTGGGGCAATCTAGGCACTTGCTCTATTTTACCTACTCACCATAGCGATGCTATGTTTCCGTTGCTAAAATCTGCGCGAGTACCTATCTCACAGCCATTTAAGGCGCTCACTACGAAGTCTCATGCATAATCCGGGTTTAATTATTGGCTGTACCTGAAACAGGATCGGTAGATTTTTTCTCTGGATAAACCATGTCTTCTGTTTTTAAGTGAATATCCAGTCTCCTGGAGCGAGGTTCCAATTGTTTTACCAGCTGCCTCCCTTGATAGATAAATATCAACGACCTGGTTTTTTGAGGTATCTGTATGTAATATTTGCCAGCTCCATCTGATATTCTGGCCTTGCTGCTGCCCGGTACCATAATGGTCACTCCTGGCAAAGGTTGTCCGTTCCCGGTAATTTTTCCATAAATGCCCCTCATCTTAACACTTGGTCGCTCCACTTCCTTTTCTATATATTGGTCGAACAGCTTATTGGTAGTCAAAGAGTCTGTAACCGCGGGTTCATCATTGATTTGGGATAAAGTATCGATGGCTTCCAATGCCGGCAAAAGTTGCTCTGTACTATTTTTCGTTTCTGCTGCACCGGTAAACTCAGAATTAGGTTCGTTTATGCCTTTATTCAGCTCTGAAGATGACCCGAAATATAAAAATGACGCGGCCAATCCTATTAAGAGAACTACCAGCATCAAACCGCCAATTATTGTATAATTGTTTTGATTTTGGGATTGCCCTTTTCGAATTTGAGCAGGTGAAGTAAGACACTCCTGGATACTTTTGCACCGATAGCAGTCTTCTATGTGCTTTTTGGCATCGCGTTCACTTAGATCAGACAATTCATGCAATACCAAGCTTCGGATACTGTTAAATGTCAGATGCTGCTCATTTCCAATAGTTTTATACTCCAATGGCTGCATATTTCCCATAGAGGCTGAGTTGTAATGGTAATCCATTCCCGCTAAAATTCAAAACACCGTCTTGTCTGCCGGCTTTTTGATAAACTGTAATTGAGTAATATAATTGCCGCTTCAGCAGAGAAATGACCGAATGATCGATCGTTCTGATTTAGTCAACTTGACGACAAAATTAGACAAAAGGTTCGCTATTGAATGGTTTTGTGAGTAATTATATCTTAAGAAAAATCTTCAACAAACCCCTGGTGGTATTGGCGTTTGCTAATGTATATGCTATATCAGGTCTCTTTTACACCCGCTGAAAGCAAATCAGTATGTCCATAGTATGAATTTGATCGAAAAGGAAATCCCAACAATATCGGCCGGCAAAATGTTCATGGAATTTGAACATTTTTTTTGATCCGGGCAACTCAACCACATTCCATGGTTTCTGCGAATAGTTGGTTATTTTTGCTGAAACAATGCATACATTAAATTCGAGATCAATCTGGACAATTTTAGTATTGTTTTTATGTTATTATGGCAAAAGAAGTGTAAATAATATGAAATACTTAGTGCTTATACTTGTATTGGCAGGTTCCATCACCTTGGGGCATGCCCAATCCAAAAAGGATAAAAAGAGACAGAAACAACAAGTCCAGGCCCAAAAGGAGCTGCCATCTTCTCGTGATCCCGGCACTAGCGACAACCTATTCCGAGGTGAGCGCAAAATGTCAAAGCCCTTTAAGTATAATAATTCCAATCTGGAAGCCAAAGCTGTTCAAGAGTTTCAGCAACGCATGAAGAAAAATGCAAAGAAATACAGCAAAATTGAGCGTATAAAAGATAAGCCACGATATTCAGACCCCTCTTATTTTGGCCACAAACGAAAACCTAAGAAAAGGCCCGTTGGCAAACGGAAATTCTGCAAGGAGTGTGGGATTATTCATTAAACCCAGATTTGTCATTGGACTTTGTAGCGAGGGTTCTTAGTTGCTGTTAGTCAGGCACTCACGCAACTTTTTGGCACGGAGACATAGTAAGATTATGGTGAGTACCAAAAAGTGAGTACGTGCCTGAATGATAGTAAATTAGAAGCCACTGGGTTAAAAACCATTGTTGGTAAGCCTGTTTATTTTAATGTCTCCTGAACCTAAATAAATGCTAATTCCCGCCGGATCCGATGCTGTCGTATATACCGATCCAATATGAAAAACTATAGTATCCGGGTATATGGTAAAGTTCAAGGCGTCTTTTTTAGAGCGAATACGGTTAGGATGGCCACCGGTTACGGCATTACCGGTTGGGTAAAAAATGAAGCAGATGGGTCGGTTAGCATCTGCGCTCAAGGCATAGAAAACAAATTAATGCGTCTGCTCAAATGGTGTGAAACAGGTTCTGAATACGCCTCTGTAAGTAAAGTTGATTGTATTGAAAAGGAGCTGGAGGTATTCAAATCTTTTCGGATCATTCATTAGTTAAATCCAAGGTTTCTGGCTCTTTTTCGGAACATTGGGTTCAATATCAACCGATCAACCAGTGCCAAAGCAAGCACACCATAGATCACAAGCATGGAATTGGTTAATATTCGTTTGCTTATCATTGCTTTTAGGAAAGTCCATTCTTTAAGAATGCTGGTCTCTGTCAAATTTGGAACCAAAATTTGCAGGTCAAAATACCCGGCATTAATTACAGATAAAAATGCCACTACAGCAGTTAGGATGCCCGCTGTCAACAGAAAGCTGGTATTATTGAAAAGACCTGTTGGCCTGTAGTACTCCTTCCTTGACAGTTCTGTAACTTCTGCCATGACATGATCTGCAAGTTGCTCAGATCCGGCTTCAACCTGGTTTTCCAGAAAATATACATGTGAGGTTCGCAACTGTTCCACTGTAGTTTTGAGTTCAGGGTCATTTTGCATTTCCTGTTCCAACTCTGCAATTTCCTGAGCGGTTAACGCCTGGTCCAAATAGTTAAGAATATGTTCTTCCGTAAATTGAGTCATAACAACGAAGTAACTTCCTGCTTTAAAATTCTATCCAATGCAACAGATAACCTTTTTCTTGCTCTGAATAATTTTACCTTTAAAGTATTAACGCCAATGCTGGTAATTTCTGACATTTCTACCAAAGTTAATTCTTTAAAATAGAATAAAGTAAGCACAGATACATCATCCGGCAATAAGGTATCTAATGCTAGCTGCAAGAATTTCCTTCTTTCCAGCTGTTGATACTGTGGCATGTTACTGACCTCGCCCTCATTGAATTGTTTATAATCTTCAATTGGTTCAACCTTCATTTTCCTTTTCCGCTTATAGGATATGGCTGTATTCATGGCAATTCGATAGATCCAGGTAGTAAATTTTGCCTGACCTTGAAAGGAATTCAATCCTTTGAAGGCTTTAATGAATGAATCCTGGGTGGCTTCTTCTGCATCTTCTCGATTGCCTAGATTGCCTAGCACCCGGTACGCTATGGTGTATACATAATCATTGTAGCGCTCAACTAAAGTCCGGTAAGCTGATACCTGGCCTGTTCTAACCTGATCAATTAGTTCACTATCAATTATTTTGTTACCCACTGCCGACTTGGACGCCATGATTCAACCATAGGTTACGGGGTGCTTGTTTTCTAGTTGCTGGTTACAGGTTAATACAAAATATATGGCCTGGGTGTAACCACCGGGCTGAAGCACGCGTCATATGTTTCAAAATCAATGTACAAAAATTAAAATTTATCAATTATGAGCCCAGCAATAGCAGGCATATTCGTCTTTATGAACAACCCAGCAACAGTAGGCATATTGGTTCCGATAATAATTTCACTCGGTGCATTTGCAATGATAGTCTTTCTTCGAAAGTATGAAAACGCAGAGAGACTAAAAATGATCGAACACGGAATGGATCCCCACTCCAAGAGTCCCAAAACAAGAGGAGGAGGGTTGAAATTTGCCCTGGTGGCCATAGGTAT
>QIMC01000487.1 GCA_003232185.1 Flammeovirgaceae bacterium
TTGCCGCAGGAACTCCAGGTGATTGCCACCTGCGGAGCGCGGATTATGGCACTACGGCACAAAAAATATGATATTGCGGGGGTGCAGTTTCATCCGGAGTCATTTGCTACTCCCGATGGTATTGATATCCTTAAGAATTGGTTGGATGCAAAAGTGAGTTGGTAATTCACCTTCGTCCCTAACACCCTCGTCCCTAACACCTTCGTCCCTAACACCTTCGTCCCTGACACCTTCGTCCCTAACACCTTCGTCCCTAATACCCCTAGCTGCTTTGCAGTTCAATAATAGTAATCTCCGGGTTGATGCCTACCCGGCCTGGCATACCAATAAATCCATATCCACGGTTCACATAAATGTATTGCGAGCCCTTTTGATACAATCCTGCCCACTGCTTATAAAGATACTGTGACGGGCTCCATTTTATGTCACCTATTTCTACTCCAAACTGAAATCCATGAGTATGGCCAGAGAAGGTAAGATCAATATCAGTGTAATCCAGCACCTTAGCCTCCCAGTGACTGGGGTCGTGTGATAATAAAAGGCGAACATCAGCTTGTTCGGTACCGACATATGCGTCTGCTATTTTTCCATATTTTGAAAAACGTTTGATACCCCAGTTCTCAACCCCCAGGATCGCCAATGATTCACCCCCTTCTTTGATTATATGATTTTCATTTCTCAGCAATTGCCAGCCCAACTGTTTGTGCGCCTCCACCATGTTTTTAAAATCTACCTGCTTGGCATGGGGTGTTGGCCATGAACGATAATCACCATAGTCATGATTCCCCAAAATCGAGTATACCCCAAGTGGGGCCTTTACCTGATCAAAGACATCAAAATATTCATTTATTTCATCCGATTGCCGGTTTACCAGATCTCCGGTAAAGAAAATCAAATCCGGGCGTTCCTGTAAAAGCAGCTCCACTCCTCCCCTGACTGCAGTTTTGTTATTGAAGCTACCACTGTGGATATCTGATATTTGGGCAATTCTCAATCCATGAAATGATTTGGGCAAATTGGGCAGTACTATCATTTCCCGTCGAATGCGATAGTCATAGGCCTGATTAATAATACTAAACCCCTGTACTGCAATGGGTATTGAGGTGGTCATCAGCGCTGCCCGATAAATGAACTGCTTTCTGGATATTCCTGATTCAGCAGGTGCGGATGGTTCTTCAGTAGTTTTATAAATTTTTAGTTTCTTCAGCAATAAAACAGCAGTTTGTATTAGGTTGTGCTGGGCCAGGTATATAGCTGCCAAAATCTTCATAATTAAAGCGATCGCGATAAATGAAATCACCATCTTTCGGTCACTGTAGGCGCTGATATTTAGAAATATCCAATCAAGGAAATTAAAACATCCCAAAATGATCAGGCTTAAAACCCAATAAACCCAATCAAAATAGGTTCCTGGACTTTTCCTTAAACTGGGGAATGCTCTTCTCAGCAGTAAAAATATTACCACATCAAAGGTAAGGATACCCAAAAGCATTATCAGTTTAGTCATTGTATCGGACATGATCAGCTAATTAATTTCCCAAACCCAGCCTGCGGTTAAGCCGTTCAGTAAGAATGTACATTACCGGAACAATCACCAAAGTCAGGAAGGTAGAAACACTCAATCCAAATATGATGGTCCAGGACATTGTGCCCCAAAATACTGCATTGTCACCACCAATATAAAAATCAGGGTTGTAACTACCCAAAAATTTCAGGAAATCGATATTAATGCCCACAGCCAAAGGAATCAAACCCAGAATGGTGGTTATAGCGGTCAACAACACCGGTCGTAACCTGGTTTTACCTGCACTCACGATGGCGGTAATGGACTGTTCTTTGCTCAACCGACCGGTAATACCCAACTGTTGTTTCAGTCGATTTTTGCTCAACTCTATAAAATCTATTAGTACAATAGCATTATTAACTACTATGCCTGCCAGAGAAATAATGCCCACCATACACATGATGATTACAAAATCCATGTTAAACAGTACCAGGCCAAGAAAAACCCCAATGGTACTAAATAGAACAGAGGTCATAATAATAAATGGTGCTGATATTTTATTAAACTGTGAAACAATGATCAAAAAAATCAGGAACACCGCCATCATCAAAGCTTTGCTTAAAAATGCCATTTCTTCCGCCTGTTTTTCCTGTTCGCCGGAGAATTTGATCTCATATCCTGGGGACAGGCTGTAATCAGTTAAAAGAGCTTTAATCTCGTCATTGACCCGGGTCGGGTTGAACCCACTCAAAACATTGCTACTGATGGTGACTACCCTTTTTAGCTCTTTTCTTTTGATGGAGCCAAAGGTTGAACTCAATTTGGCTTTTGCCACGGAGGCAATCGGAACCTGATAGATTTTTCCGTTGGTTTGATCGCGGAAGGTGATGCTTTTATTCATCAAAGACTCCACATCATATCGGTATCGATCATCTAACCTAAGTTGAATCTCATAGTCATCTTCTCCTTGTTTGAACTTAGAAACTTCTTTGCCAAAAAGTGCAGTCCTCAGTTCAGAGGCAACTGAGTAGGTACTTAGTCCAAACCTTCTGGCTTTTTCCCGGTCAATATCAATTATCAATTCCGGTTTGCCGGTTTCAAGGTCCGTGCGTAGTTTTTCAATTCCCTCGATTCCAGACTCCGTGATAAATGATTTCAGGCGTTCTGTAATATCGATTAAGGTAATATAATCTTCACCGGTAATCTCAATACTGATGGCTTTACCCACCGGAGGTCCCGCAGCATCTTTATCTACGGTGATGGTTACACCGGGATATCCCTGAACCGATTCCCGAATCTCGTTCATAATATCTTTGGTGTTTTTCCCCTTTCGGTATTGAAATTCCACGAAATTAACCATTATTCGGCTTTTATTGGGGGTCTCAGCTTGCCCAATGGAGTTGGGGTCATTTGGATCTGCTGTACCTTCGCCGACATTTGAAATCACTGATTCAACCATATAATCATATGGTTCTATAACTTCCATCACCTCATCGGCTACCTTCTTAGTAAAGGTATTGGTGGTTTCAATATCTACCCCCACCGGAAACTCAATAAAAACATTTACATACTTTGGCTGGTTCTCTGGGAAGAACAAAACATTTGGTTGAAAAATATTCATTAATGCAATAGACAAGGCCAGGGCCACAAAAGTGCCAATCAGAAAAAATACCGGTCGACTTCCCGTAAGCGCATAAGAAAGCAATCGATGATACCATTGTTCCAGCCAGGGCAAAAAGGCTCCCTGAAACCGATCTGAAGCCGGGCTAAGAAAATATACATTGAGCAGGGTAAGTAGGGCAATTACATTTAATAAATTCCCGATTACAATCAATGGCTTGACGTATGACCCATTTCCAATCATAAACCCAGAGACAATCAGGGTCATACCAATAAAAATCATAATCAGGGTACGGGGCAACATTTTCTTTTTGTCCACCAGACTGGGTCCTACCTTCATGTAAGTTGATATCAATACCGGATTAATCACCAGTGCTACAAACAGTGATGACCCCAGGGTAATAATTAAAGTGACCGGCAAAATTCCCATAAATTCGCCAACCATACCCGGCCAAAATACCATCGGTAGAAATGCTGCCAGGGTAGTGGCAGTAGAGGCAATAACCGGCATTGCAACCTCCCCTACTCCTTTTTTGGTGGCTTCCATAGGGTTCATGCCTTCCTCCATTAGTCTATAGACATTCTCAACCACCACTATGCCGTTGTCTACCAACATGCCCAGAGCCATTATTAAAGAAAACAAAACCATCATGTTAATGGTTATGCCCAAAGCACTCAGAATAATAAAAGTAATAAACATGGACAGCGGTATCGCCAGACCCACAAAAATCGAATTCCTGGTCCCCAGAAAAAACAGCAGTACCAAAACCACCAAAATAACTCCAAAAATGATGTTGTTTTCCAGGCTGTTTACCATCATCTTGGTTTGTACCGATTGATCGTTGGTAATATCAACCTCAAGATCTTGAGGAAAAACGGTGCTTCTTGCTTGCTCAAGCACCTGGTGCACCTTTTCTGTCAGAATCAATAAATTCTCGCCACTTCTCCGAATTACATCAATCATTACTACCTGGTGGTCGCCCAGGCGCGCATAGCTTTCCTTTTCTTTATAGTCAAATTCCACCCGGGCAATATCTCCCAGGTATACAATATTTTGTTCCTCGTTTTTAACTACAATATCTTCGAGCTGGAACGGATCACTAAATTCACCAACAATTCTGATGGCCCGGCGCTGACCGTTTGTCAATACGTTGCCACCCGATATGGTCACATTCTCTGCGATTATGGCATTTTCAATGTCTTCGAAACTCACCTGACGTGCCTCCATCGCATGGGGGTTGACCAGGACCCTTACCTCCTTTTCATCAACCCCGCGAATATCCACCCGGCTTACTTCGGAGAACTTTTCGATTTCATCTTCCAGGTACTCTGCATACTCGTTTAGTTCTTCGGTACTAAAGTTGCCGGAAAGGTTAATATTAAGCATCGGAAACTCAGAGAAATTGAGTTCAAATACGTCGGGATCACGGTCGAGGTCATTAGGCAGCTCGGCATTAGCCTTGTCAACAGCGTCCTTTACTTTCTGCAGTGCCTCCTGAACATCCGTATTGGTAATAAATTCGATAATAATAGTACTGTAATCCTGTACTGAAGTGGATTTAATGTTGTCAATTTCATCAATAGTGTTAATCTCTTTCTCCAGCGGCCTGGTAATTAGATTTTCCATGTCGACCGGCGAATTTCCAGGGTAACCCGTTCCAACATAGATGGTAGGGATCTCTACCTCAGGGTAACTCTCTTTCGGAAGATTGATATAGGAGCTAATCCCCATAAATACGATCAGAACCATCAATACCAGAACAGATATTTTATTGTCCAGTGCCAGATTGGTTAACCAAAACTCCTTTTCTATTTTAGGGTTGGGCTTGCTCATGTTCACTCTATAGTGTTTTTCGATTTGCTATTTGGACCAGGGCCCCTTCAGACACTTCCCGGTGACCTGCCTCAACCAATATTGTGCCTGATTCTATGCCTGAAATAACCTCAGTTTTAGCTTGGTATGATCTACCGGTATTGATGTGAATTTTTTTTGCTGTTAGCCGGTCATCCAGGTCCTCAATAGCATAAACGAAGTTCCCCTTACTGTCTTGTTGTATTAATTCGCTGGATATCACTATAGCTTCCGGCTGATAATAATCGGTCATCTTTACAATAGCCACCAGATTTGGGATGTAAGGAATTCTTCCCTTGGGCAAATCTACTTCCACTGAAAACGTTCTGTTTTGCTGATTGATTACATAGCCCACAGAAGTAATTACTGAATTCAATTCCTGATCAAAGGAAGAGAAGTACAGGTTAACTGAATCACCCTTCTGTAACCTTCCAAGGTACTTTTCTGAGACATCAGCCTCCAGATGCATGGCATCCACACTTAAAATCCGCAATAATGGAGATCCAAACATAGCCATCTCACCAACCTTAGCTTGCACATCATCTATTACACCACTGAACGGGGCTACTATACGAAATTGATCAAGCTGTGTTTCGGTAGTAGCCAATCTCCGTTGCAAAGTTTCCTTCTGACTCTTGGCCTCTAAATATTGCAACTCCGAACCAATGTTTTGCTTCCAAAGTCTTTCTCGCTTCTGGAAAATAATGGTGGCCAGCTCCAATTCAGTCCTCATCTCTTCCAGGGAATTTTGAAGAACACTAGCATCCATAGTGATCAGCCGCTGCCCTTTTCTCACTTGATCCCCTTCCCGTATGTAAATATCTATTACTCTGCCACTGGCTTCTGCACTAATCAGTACGTTTTTCCGTGAGGCCACAGATGCCCTTACCTCAAATTTGTGCACAAAAGGCTCGGACTCAACTTCAACGGTAGAGATTAGTGTGTATTGGTTTCCAGTGGCAGCGAAATTTGGGAAGTCCTGGAGAATCTCCTGCTCCAGGTTTTTGATCTTGCCATCCAATTCAACTGATTCCGCTTTCAGCTCCTGGAGCTTTTTCTTTTTATTATCCAGGGAATTCTGACCACAGGCCATCATCAATCCGGTAATTAATAGGGTATAGAGTAATTTCATTTTGTTGGTACGTATGAATGTAAAATCCCTAGTGCTATTTCCATATCTACCTTAGCAATCAGCACGTCGTAGAGTGAATTAAAATAATTGCTTTGAGCATCTTTGAAGGAACTATCAGCATCTACTACTTCCAGGTTGGAGCCTATCCCCTCTTGATATTTGATGCTGGTTACCTCAAAAACTTCCTGAGCCAGTTTCATATTCTCTTCCTGGGTTCTTAAATTTTGAAGACTGGTGGCAAAGTCTCTACCGGCCTGCGCCTGTTCGAGGTCAATGCTGTACTTCAGGTAGCGCATTTCATTGTCCATTTGAGCAATTTGGATGCGGTTCTGTTGTACCAAATAGCTTTTGCGCAACCCATCGAAAATAGGCATATTTAGCCTTACTCCGACGAATCCATAGTCCAGCCAAAGGTCATCAAAGTCAGTTATATCACCGCGATTATTAGAGGCAGTGTTTGCTCCAAGGGTAGCAAAAGCATCTATGGAAGGGAGGTACTTAGCCTTATTGTTTTTCAGGTCCAATTCTGCCAGAGTCCGGGTAACCTCCAACTGTCCCACCTCAATCCGATCGCGGTAGGAAAAATTGACCAGGTTATATTCGGGCACTTCGAGGGCAATATCTTCAATGCGCTCAGCCAGCCTTAGATCCTGAGACAATGGCATACCCATTTGAAATTTCAACAGATTGTGGGACTGTTCCAGGGTGCGGTGAGCATTGGACAACTGGGTATTGGTGTTGTTAAACTCAACCTGAATACGGTTTATGTCAATCTTTTCTGCGAAGCCATTTTCATACATTATCGTGGTTTCAGTCAATAAGGTATCCAGTCGCTGGTAGTTACTTTCGATCAGATCCAGTGCTACCTCAGTAACCAGCACCGTGTAATACGCCTTGGTTATAAGTTCTGCCGCGTCCTGACGACTTTTTAAGTAATCCTTTTCAGTAAGCTCTTTAAATGTTTTGGCAGCCTTTAAACCAACAAAGTAAGATCCATCAAAAATCATTTGAGAAGCAGTTAAGTTGGCCATCCCATTATATTTCTGGCTAAAAGGCACGGGTACAAACTCATCCAGTGGTGCACTTGGATCAAAAATTACTTTTGGTAAAAAAACCTCTTGAATATTGAAATAGTTGGAGTATTCAATACCTCCATCGATCTGAGGGAGTCCATCGGCTCTGGTCTCTCCGATCAATGCCACGGCTTTTGCGCGATCAAGGTGCGCATTTAACACCATTGCCTGGTTCTCAAATCCGTATTTCAAGCAGTCGTCCAGAGAAAATTCCAATGTCGCTGTTTGGGCCACAGCAAAATGAAATGGAAAGACCAGCAGGGTTATTGCCCAGAAAAACCATCTATTTAGTGGTAGATTCAACATTTTCTCGTTTAATACTTGTTAATAACTTTTTTCCTTTTTCAGATATTAGACCATTCAGAAAATGGTCAAATAGCTGTACTTGTACGTTGTTAAACTCAAACCTTTTTCTTGGGTATATGAGGTTCTCCATAGACATTTGTATTTGTTCAACCCGTAGTATTGCCAGGATTTCCGGGTCAATATCCTTTCTAAAATATCCTTCACGTATTCCGTTCTCTATGGTTTCAAATAAAGATTTGATGTAAACCTTTTCCTTGGATTCCAGATAAAGTGCCCATGCCTGGTAATGGTATTTCTTTAAATCATAAAGCAGGGAAGGGTTCATATCAGTAATTCTTCTTCTCAAACACATTGACTCCTCAATAAGCGTTTCTATGGCATTCGAGGTGTTATTTTTTATGGCTTGAATTTCTAGCCGCTCTTCCTCCAGATGATCCTTGGAGACCAACAGTACCAGTTCATGTTTGTCCTTAAAATATTGGTAAATGGTTTTTTTGGAAATGGACAGATGTTTGGAAATATCATCCATGGTAATGCTCTTAATGCCAAAGCGCATAAAGAGGTCGTGAGTAGCTGCCATTATTTTTTCCTTCACTGGCGGTATAAGGTATTATACTTTGGAAACTTTTAACATTCCCAAAGTTTCTAACGTCAGTAAAAGAAAAATGTTTAGCTCAAAGCCAATAAATCCAAGTTTAATAGAAGTTTCACGGGTATGAATATGGTTGGTGATTATGGAGTATTTGCATTCGCTTACTTAGGATGAAGCTATTTTACCATGCATAAAATCAGCAACATAATTATCAAAACCAGCTGGATCACCTGTATCATTAAGTTGTGATCTTCCATTGAATTTTTGATTTCTATCCAAACTTTCTTCATGATGTTAGCCTCCTGCTTGCATAAAAGAAATACAAAGCACATGCCAATAATGTAATTGTCTGATATTCTGATTATTACCAGATATGTAATTTATGAAAGTGTTCTGTATCGGACGTTTTTGATACAAATTGATGCTATCCGGTCAAATCTGAATAGTCTTCGATCGACTCTTTCTGAATAGATATACACTGGTGTTCGGTTAAATTTTATTCTTAGGATAAATCACCCCGTACAGCTATTAATCAGAGGTTTTTATTCAATACATAAAAGCAGCCCATAACTAAATTATTAGCTTTACACGGAGAAAACTCCACCCCCTACACCCCCGCCAGCGGGGGACAGTTAGCAATTATGTTCCATATCCGCTCTGGGAGCGCTTTATATTTCAAATGTCCCCCTCAAGGAGGGGGAAGGGGGAGGAAAGTAGAATTCAGCAACACATTTTAACCGGACACTAGTGATAGATATACTTATCGGGGGCATACAGCATAAGACCTATGGATAAGATCAGAAACACACCTTGTAGGCCCAGCCCCTCGCCACTGCAAACAGATATTCCAATTCAAGAATCATGGGAACGGTCAATAAGAAAATAACCCGGGACAGATGATGATATAAAATGGATTAAACCCAGATTCTGCACTTTAGAAATAAAGGTAGGACCAAAAGTTAGCCCAAATACCATGCACAGATAAAAAAATATTATAATTTTAAGTGATTTTTTAATCTACAATAAATTGACTATGAAAACCTGCTCTATTGGTATTCTATTTTTTTCAGTAGTTCTCATTTCTTGTGACAGTTATCAGCCAGACAAAATAGTGCTGTTAGAGGACTACGGCGATAGTGATCTAAAGGCTATGAACATTGCCACCCAAAAATATCCCAGAACTTCCACCAACTATTATCGTAAAGGTTTGATCCTTTGGAATATGGGTAAACGAAAAGAGGCCTTACAAAGTATTGCAAAAGCCGTTGAAATGAATGATAGCCAAGGTGAATATCATTTGTTTCTTGCGCAAACCTATGTTGAAAATGATTCCATG
>QIMC01000193.1 GCA_003232185.1 Flammeovirgaceae bacterium
TCATATTCCTATGTATGCATCGGATTGGAAAGCGGTTGATCGATTTGCTGAATTAATTTTGAGGTAGATTCGCAAACACACATGACTGTAGAGGTCAATTTCTAATAAATCAATTCTCTTATGAAGAAGAGTTTATTCATCATGGTATTGATCATCTTCATTATTGTTGGTTTGGTAACTGAAGATAAATTCAATTTAATTCCAAATAGTTCAGATCAACCTGTTAAGGTTGAGGAAACTGGGGAAAAACTGGAATGGGGTGATGAATTTTCAGTTATAGATATCAAATCGCCGATTGACGGACACAGCCAGAAGGCTTATTTCTTTAAGACTACTTCGTCAGAACCACAGCCATTAATTGTTAGCCTGCATACCTGGAGTAATGACTATACTCAGTATGATTCAATAAACGTGTTATCTGTTGATAGGGGATTTAATTACATACATCCAAACTTTCGGGGAGCAAATAATCATAAAGATGCGTGTTGTAGTGATTTGGTCATTGCTGATATTGACGCGTCAATTGATTATGCTTTAAATCACGCAAATGTCGATACTTCCAGAATATTTGTGATTGGCGTGAGTGGAGGTGGTTATGCGACATTAGCGATGTTTATGAAATCCAGGCATCGGATTAAAAAATTCTCTTCGTGGGTACCATTGGTGGACTTAATCAAATGGTATGAAGAATCCAAAATAAGAAAACTAAAATACAGCGAAGATATTCTCGCATGTACGGAATCCGCTGGAGGAATGCTTAATAGAAAGCTAGCTTTAGAGAAATCCCCAATTTATTGGGAAACACCCCTAGAAAAGCTGAGGCATTCAAGATTAGAAATATATGCAGGAGTCTATGATGGAATGATGGGCAATGGTTCCATACCAATTACACATTCCATAAACTTCTACAATAAACTACTGAAAGACTTAAAAGAGAAAGATAGTAGTAAGTACGTATCCAATACTGAAAAACTGGCGCTGCTTGAACATAGAAAACCATTATCAGATTATGGATCCATCGCCGGAAGAGCGGTGATCCTGGTAAAAGAATCAAATAATATCCGGTTAACCTTGTTTGAGGGCGGACATGAAATATTAAAAGATTTTGCGTTTAAGGAATTGATGAAATAAATTAACAGACATGAACAAAACACTTGCCAGTTTAATATCACTATTCGTTGCATTCGGATGTAGCCAACCCAATGATCAGGATGAAGCAGCAAAAGAGCTCCCACGCATAGCCATTGCTGGAATAGCCATAGAGTCAAGCACATTTTCACCGGCACTTACCTATGAGGAAGCATTTCATGCCAGAGTGGCTGATGAAGTTTTTACCTTCTATCCGTTCTTATCCCCTGATTCACTGAATCGAAAGCGAGCGAATTGGATTCCTACCATAAGGGGTCATGCGCTACCCGGAGGTACTGTTACCCGGGAGGCTTATGAATCATTGGTAATGAAAACTCTTGATTTGCTTAGAGAAAATGGTCCGTATGACGGCCTGTTTTTTGATATTCATGGTGCCATGAGCGTGGTAGGCCTTGATGATCCGGAAGGTGACTTTATCGTCAGAATTCGTGAAGTAATTGGGAAGAAAACTCTTATTTCAACCTCAATGGATTTGCATGGTAATGTTTCCTGGCGATTGGCACAGAACACTGACCTGATTACATGTTATAGGATGGCACCGCATGAAGATGCTCTGGAATCGAAAAAACGGGCAGTGGACAATTTGTTGTCCAGAATTGAAAGCGGCAAAGGGAAACCGGCCTACAAAGCATATATTCCAGTGCCAATTTTGCTGCCCGGAGAAAAAACCAGTACCAGAATAGAACCTGGAAAGAGTTTATACGCCAAGGTAGCACCAGCGGCAAATCAGGAAGGTATTGTTGATGCTGCAATTTGGGTGGGATATGCCTGGGCAGATGAGCCCCGCAATCATGCCGCGGTGATGGTTACAGGTGATGACAAAGAAAAAGTCGCCACTACCGCCGAGATGTTGGCGAACAGTTTTTGGGAGGTGCGTTCAGAATTTGAGTTCGTAGCTCCAACCGCCACTCTGGAAGAAAGTCTTGACATGGCTATTGCCAGCAACAAGCATCCTTATATTATTAGCGATATGGGAGATAATCCTACTGCCGGGGGTGCAGGGGATGTCACCTGGACTTTAAATGAAATATTGGCGCGCCCTGAATTCAAGTCAGAAAGTGGACCTTCTGTTATTTATGCCTCTTTACCAGGTCCAGAGTTTGTTGAAAAGGCCATTGAAGCAGGGGTTGGTGCCCAAGTTGAAGCAGATGCCGGTGCTGCCATTGACCACCGTTATTCGCCTCCAATAAGGCTGGCGGGAACTATCGAAGCCATCGAACATGGTGATAAGCATGCGGAAACTGAAGTTGTGGTGAAAGTTGGGAGCGTATACGTAATTGTCACCAAAAAACGAAAGCCTTACCACCACGAAGCTGATTTTACCAGGCTGGGCCTGAATCCCCGGGAAACTGATATTGTGGTGGTAAAAATCGGTTATTTAGTTCCGGAGTTGTATGACCTCCGGGCAGACTGGGTGATGGCGCTAACACCCGGTGGCGTGGACCAGGACCTGGAGCGTCTTAATTATAAGAGAATTAAAAGACCAATGTTCCCTTTCGATAAAGACATGAAGGATCCTGATCTTAAAGCTAAATTAGTGCCATCATCTGATGAATAAATACTGGAAAAAGCAATCACAAGACGAGATAAAATCAGTAGTATTTAAGGCTCTGGAGAAGAACATTAATTATCATAAACAGTATGTCTTGGGTATTCCTGCTTCATATTTAGATGAAAAGGTCTTTAATCAAGATGCTTCATTTGTAAAAGATGCTCCTTTTATATCAGCTCTTATTCAAAATCCAAATCATATTGGATGTCACACATTAGGGAAATCTGAGTCACATTTTCAAGGCACTCAAGAAATTGAAAAAGAGCTTATCGAGATTTGTGCTGTGGATATTTTAAAGGGAAAGCCAAACAGGCAGGATGGATATATTGCTTCAGGAGGAACGGAGGCCAATATTCAAGCGATATGGATTTACAGAAATTATTACCTCAATGAACTTTCAGCAAACAGCGAAGATATTTGTATTATTTGCAGCGAAGACAGTCATTATTCGATTGATAAAGCTGCAAATTTATTGGTATTGGATATTTATAAAATACCGGTTGATGGCAATACCCGGGAAATAAGTGAAGGAGAAGTAAATAGAGTTATACTGGATGCCAGTAACAATGGCAAAAAATACTTCATTGTGGTATGCAACATGATGACAACAATGTTTGGGTCTGTCGATAATATTAAGGTCTTGGTAAAACAACTAAAATCCTCATCGTGTGATTTCAAACTGCATGTTGATGGGGCTTTTGGTGGGTTTTATTATCCTTTTACCGATAAGAATAGTCAACTGACATTCGAGAACCCCAATATTTCATCTTTTACGCTTGACGCCCACAAAATGGCCCAAGCACCCTTTGGGACTGGCATCTTTTTAATTCGCAAGGGATACATTCGAAACGTAAACACGCAACAGGCCAGTTATGTGGAAGGAGAGGACTTTACCCTAATTGGCAGCAGATCCGGAGCAAATGCGATAGCGGTTTGGATGATATTAGTAAAAAATGGACCATTTGGATGGCAAGAAAAGATCTTTATTCTACAAAAAAGAACTGAGTGGATGTGCAAGCAACTTGGCCAATTAAATATTGATTACTATCGTCACCCTATGTCAAACATCATTACCATAAAAAGTCATTTTATTGATAAAGAAATTGCATCAGAATTCGCATTGGTTCCTGACAATCATGCTGCACCAAAATGGTACAAAATTGTCATTATGGAACACGTAACCATAGAAAAATTAATGCTCTTAATCGACCAAATTAAAAATAGTATACCCCAATGAAAATGCCCTTGAAGCGGGCCAAATTCCTTCGGCATTTCATTAAATGAGACTCAAAGATCATAGTTTTGCTATAAATTGGTAGCGTCAATTTCAAATTTACAGGTGAGCTTGGGCTCTAGTAAAAGGATATATGTGATCATGAGGGTTGCACTTTAGTGAAACATTTATTAATTTAGTGATGAAAAGAGTAGAGAAATGCCGGAAAATCCTTTTTTACAAAGATGTTTTTGAAAAGTTTTTCGTAGAGCAGCGTGATAAGGTCAAAAGGAAAATAATTTGGACATTGCAGATGATTGAGGTGTTACCACGAGTTCCTGAAAAGTTCTTGAAACATGTTGAAGGTACTAGTGGACTATATGAGATCAGGGTTCAAACCGGAAGAGAATCTATTAGGATCTTTTGCTTTTTTGACATAGAAAAACTGATTGTTCTAATAAACGGATTTAACAAGAAAACTCAGAAAACTCCAAGGCATGATTTGATGAGGGCTCTAAAGATAAAAAAAGAATATGAAGCCGAAAGAATCTAATACACTGACTTTAAATCAATTTAAAGACAAGCATTTTGGTAAACCGGGGACGGTAAATCGCGATAAACTTGAATCTGGTTTTAAAGACTTCAAAATCGGGGCTTTGATACATAATGCTCGACTTGAAAAGGGAATGACACAGAAAGAGCTGGCAGATAAGATAGGTACTACCAAGTCATATATTTCTAAAATTGAAAATGACATTAAGGAAGCCCGCTTATCAACGCTCCAAAAAATTGTAGAACTTGGATTAGGAGGAGAGCTGGATTTATTGATTCGGCTTTAGGTTCGGTACTAAAACCCAAGTGCAAATATGGTATGATGGCGGAAGCATTGCGAGAATTCATTCTTGAAGCTCTTATTTCTTTAGACATCAGGAATTGTACTGAAAAGGATATCGAAAATTCTATTTTACGCGAGCTTGAAGTTGACGGATTCCAAAATTTTAAAGACGATTACACTCAATCATTTCCTCGAATTAAAAATCACACCAATGCTAAACCGGATATTGTGGTGGAAAAGAATTCTCAAATTATATTAATTGAAACTAAATTATTGCCTGATAGTAAAAGAGTATCAAGTCGATTCGAAAGGTCTTTTATTGATTGCGCTTTTTTGAAAAACGAAAAGATTGAGAATGGTATTAAAGGCTATTTTTTGATACTTGATAGAGAAGATACTGGCTATTTCAAGGATAAGAAATTTTTGGAAATTACAGAGAAGCTCCTGGATATACAATTTGATATTTGCATCAATTGGGAAAAAATTAGAGCTAAGGGAACTGCAACCGTTTTTATGTCTGAAATAAAAACCCATAACACTCGATATAGTCCATAGCCACACTACTGGTTGGAAACGCGTTTTAGCTAAACGCTGCCAATATCAGATCGTCCTTAATGGGAATAATATGAGAAATACTTTATTAGCTATATCGATTATTACTTTAGTTGGATGTAGCATTACTTCAAATGATGTTCCTTAAGGTGGAAATGATATAAAATCAACAATATATGACTTTGAAAACCAACTAATGAATGATCTGGAAGATGACAATATCAATACCAGCATTTCAGGGGTCATAGTCAAAGGGAATGAAATCATTTGGTCGAAGGCCTTTGGACTATCCGACATTGATAGCGAAACTTAGGCTGACTGGCAGTGTTGCTGGCTATACTGCTAACTATATCTTTGAAAAGGAAAGTCAGTATGGAGTGATTCTAATGAGAAACTATAATTTTGGTAATGGCCACCTCTATTTTTGATCGATGTCATTATTGAAAAAATTAGTTGTTCTTGATAAGTTAACAGCCGACCCGTAGTTGTGATGGCGAACCACCAATTATGGTACAGGCAACGGTTATCGCTATTATATTTCTTTTTAAAATCTCCATGAAATCTTTTCTTTGTACCGGATCAATGAAATATATACAGAAACTCAATTTTGGCGTTATTGTCTGTTTTTGGAGCTTATTCCTGCTCTCTCAGACCATACATTCCCAAACAAAAAATGAAATGCGTGGGGTTTGGATGGCCACACTGCTTAATATTGACTGGCCTTCAAGTGCAAATCTTACTACCCAACAGCAGAAGCAGGAGATTATCACAATTCTTAACCACCACCAGTCAGTGGGCATTAACGCCTTATTCCTACAGATACGCCCGGCTGCTGATGCCTTCTATCGTTCTTCTTATGAGCCCTGGTCAAAGTGGCTTACAGGCACACAAGGGCAAGAACCAAATCCGTACTATGACCCACTTTCATTTTGGATTAAAGAGTGTCATCGTCGTGGGATGGAATTACATGCCTGGTTCAATCCGTTTAGGGCTGCTGTCAGTGAAGATGCTGATTTATTAAGTAACCATCATATCGTCCATGAGCGGCCTGACTGGTTTATAAACTATGGGAGTAGGATATACTTTAATCCTGGATTACCATCGGTTAGAGACTATGTAACCAAGGTGATCATGGAGGTGGTCAATAATTATGATATGGATGGAGTTCATTTTGATGATTATTTTTATCCATACAAGATAGAAGGGCAGGAATTTAGCGATCACGGAACTTTTCAAAAGCTAGGTGAGGCATTTTCTAATATTGGTGACTGGCGACGGGACAATGTTTCCAGTTTTATCAAGAACATAAGTGACAGTATCCGAAGTGTAAAACCAGAGGTTCGTTTTGGTATTAGCCCATCCGGGGTATGGCGCAATAAGGATATGGATGTGACGGGCTCCGACACCCGCGCCGGTCAGACCGCCTTTGATGATCTTTATGCGGATGTCTTACTTTGGATGAAAAGCGGATGGGTTGACTATCTGGCGCCCCAAATTTACTGGCATATTGGCTTTGAACTAGCGGACTATCAGGTGCTGTTGGAATGGTGGAGCAAGCACAGCTATGGGCGCCATATTTATATTGGCCAAAGTGCTTATAAAATCCGTAAAGATGCTGATTTTACTGCCTGGCGAAATCCGCAAGAGTTGCCCCGGCATTTACGTCTAAACCATAAATACCCCCAGGTAAAAGGAAATATCTTTTTTAGCTCAAAGTCACTAAGGGCAAATGCTCTGGGAATCGGCGATTCCTTAAAAAATAATTATTTTCAATACCCGGCACTAGTCCCTCCAATGTTTTATAAGCCGGTAATTACTCTAAAGACCCCCTATCTATATAGAATCAGCCATGGTCATAAAATGCTAACCATATATTGGTCAGGAGAAGAAAAACAAAAAAAGCAGAGTCGATATCAGCTGGTATATAGGTACAAAGGAGATAAGAACCCCGGGCAGGAGAACCCCAAATATATTATTGCTTTGTTGCCTCCTGAGACCAGGAGTTTTGAAGACACACCACCCAAAAAAGGTTACTATACCTATGTTGTCAGTTCGGTTAGTATAACCAACCATGAGAGCTTAGGCAGTCATGAGCTTACCATCAATTACCGTAAACGCAAACCTCGGAAAAAAAAGATCAAAACCTGATTAGATCTAAGACCTGAGATCTTAGACCTTAATAATTACTCCCTTGCGGTACAATTGCCATGAAAGGACAAAGAGGATAAACACGAAAACCATGGCAAAAGCCAGGCTGGCATTATATGGACCTAACCAGCTAAGGAACAGGTTGTCAAATATCCAACCCTTAAGGCTTTGTTCACCTATTTGAATCAAACCAAGGAATCGGGCTAACAGACCTGATAATATATAGACGGACAATGCATTGATACCAAATGCCACCCAGGGAGTGGTCCAGCCTTTATATCCCAGCACATCAATAAACCAGTAACATAAAGCCAGGCATTGCATGGCAATTCCTGAGGTATAAAGCACATATGAGCTGGTCCAAAGTGCTTTATTAATTGGAAAGCTAAGGTCCCAAAGCAATCCGGTAAATATGCATATTACACCTGCAGTAAATAACCAAACCACTTTCCTGGTTTCAGACAGATCGCTTTTGATTAGATGTCCGGTGAGTACTCCGCTGAGGCCGGTAACAATGGCGGGAATGGTACTAAGTATTCCCTCCGGGTCCCAAACTTTAGTATGACTCCAAAGATGTCCTCCCAGTAAAAGGTTGTCAAGCCAGGCGCCCAGGTTGGTGGCAGGTTCCAGGTTAGGCGCACCGATGCCAGGCACCGGAATAAAAATCATCAAGAACCAGTAACCTACTAAAATAGCCACCGCCCAGCGGAATTGTCCCATCCAGGTAGTGCGTATGAAAATCAGGGAACAGCATAGATAAACCAATGCAATCCGCTGTAATACACCAGGTATACGTATGGTGGAGAGATCATAGTAGGGAAATCCGTTAAGGAGCATCCCAATGAGGAATATTACTGCACTCCTTTTAACGATCTTTAATACCAACCCCGAAGTATCGGTACCGGATGAGACTCTTTTGCCCAATGCCAGGGTCACGGATATTCCAACCATGAAGAGAAAGAATGGGAAAACCAGATCGGTGGGGGTACAACCGTGCCATCCGGCATGTTGTAGTGGACTATAGACATACTCCCAGGATCCAGGGTCATTGACCAGGATCATACCTGCAATGGTAATTCCTCGAAGCACATCCAGAGAGACTAATCGTTTTGACATATTGCTTTTGAATCGAACAGATAAATATATAAAAAATATGTCTTTCTGCTATTTCATACTAATTTCGCTACCCAATATTAAATGGTATGGACGGGAAAGCGGTATTACTTACTCAGGGAATGTTGGACAGTCATTCAGCAAAAACTGCGCATGGGTTGATTAGAGGAACTGATCGTTATCAGGTGGTTGCAGTAATTGATCATATGCATGCCGGCAAAGATGCCGGGGTAGTTCTTGACGGAGTGAGCAGGGACATTCCTGTGTATGCTTCAATGGATGAATTTTCAGGGGCCGGCGGGCAAGCAGAATATCTGATAATAGGGGTGGCCACCAAGGGAGGGTTTATTCCTGGCCCCATGAGGGACGAGCTTAAACAAGCAGTTAGCAGTGGATTGAACATAGTGAACGGGCTGCATGAATACCTTAGTGATGATCAGGAAATACTGGTACTCGCAGAAAAGCACAAAGTACAATTGATTGATATTCGCAAACCACGGCCAAAGGATCAACTGAAGTTCTGGGACGGTACTATCGAAGGAGTGAAGTGTCCAAAGATTGCCGTTCTTGGTACCGATTGTGCCATAGGAAAACGGACCACCGCCAGGATGCTGATGGAAGCTGCCCGCAGCCAGGGACTACAATCCGAAATGATCTTTACCGGTCAGACGGGCTGGCTTCAGGGAGCAAAATATGGATTTATCTTTGACTCTACATACAATGATTTCGTTTCGGGTGAATTGGAGCATGCCATCGTGTCCTGTTATAACGAAGCATCTCCTGACATCATTTTTCTGGAGGGACAATCCGCATTGCAAAA
>QIMC01000284.1 GCA_003232185.1 Flammeovirgaceae bacterium
CTGAGGACCCAAGTGCCGGCACCCGTGATTTGCCTTTCACCAAAGAACTTTATATTGAAAGAAACGATTTTATGGAGGATCCACCCCGAAAATTCTTTCGTCTGGGTCCAGGCCGTGAGGTCCGACTAAAATATGGTTACATAATCAAATGTGATGATTACCAATGTGATCCGGAAACCGGTCAGGTTACCACCTTACTTTGCAGCTATGATCCACAAACTAAAAGTGGCTCCGATACCAGTGGGAAAAAGGTTAAAGGTACCCTTGGGTGGGTCTCGGCAAAGCATGCTATTGATGCTGAGATACGATTATATGATAGGCTGTTTTTGGATGAAAACCCGGATGGTCATGAAGGAATTGATTTCAAAGAGTTTTTAAATCCGCATTCTCTGGAAATCACTAAAGGGAAAGTAGAATGTAATTTTAAAGATATAAAGCCGTTTGACTTCTTTCAATTTGAAAGACAGGGGTATTTCAACATTGACCCGGATTCACGGCAAAATGCCCTGGTATTTAACCGGACAGTAACGCTTAGAGATAATTGGTCGAAAATTCAGAATAAAAAATAACTTTATTCTCTGTTCTTCTCTGCTTTATCTAGCCAGATTCCGACTGCCGCACTTACTGCTAATAATACTAAAAAGAAGGTGACACCTATAACTCCCATGAATCAATTTGTTTTAATGGACAAAGATAAAAATAAAAAGAACTCTGAAACAAGACAATAGCTTAAAAGAGGTATAAACGATAAAATCTTACTCCGGTAATTTAAAGTAGTATCCTTGGTTGGGGAGATAGCATATAGGCTTTAATATTGTATCACAAGCATAGCTTATTTCATAGTTAATTTTAAGGGTGTTAAACAAATGAATCCTTACTGGCAACGGTAAGGATTCATTTGTTAGAAAGCTGGGGTATTCCTCCAGAACCTTCCCAAAGAGAAATCGTTAAACTAATCGACTAACAAATTGGGTAACTCAATGAACTACATCACCTCCCTCTTCTTATTTACTATTGTTGCATCATGTAATAATCAAATTGACACGTCGCTTCATGCGAATATTTCCGGGATCAGTTCCATAGTAAAACAAGACCTGGAACCAGCCACATTTGCCGGGGGATGCTTTTGGTGTACCGAAGCAGTATTTGAACGGGTTGTTGGAGTGAGAGATGTTGTTTCTGGTTATACCGGCGGTACTCAGAAAAATCCAACCTATAAGGATGTAAGCTATGGGAGAACTGACCATGCCGAAGCGGTTCAGATGTACTTTGATCCCAAAGAAATATCGTACCAGGAACTGGTTGAAATATTTTTTGCCACCCATGATCCCACCACATTAAACCGACAAGGGCCGGACAAAGGCAAACAATACAGATCAGCAGTATATTATCATGATGTGTCTCAAAGAAAAGTAGTACAGAGTTACATCCAGTTACTCACCAATAGAGGTACTTTCCAAGATCCGATTGTCACTGAAATTGCAGCTATTGACATTTTTTATCCTGCAGAAGATTATCATCAGGATTTTTACCAAAAACATCCAGATCACCCATACATACAGGCTATTGCGCTACCTAAGGTGATGAAATTCAAGAAGCAGTTTAAAGACAAACTTAAGGCTTCTTCGTAGCAAGTGACATAATTCCTAATTCCTAATTCCTAATTTCTAATTTCTAATTTCTAATTACAATTCTGGGTTTAACTCCTATCTTTAGCAGCTAAAGAAAAAGTTATGCGTATTTCTGTGGTTGGGCTAGGCCTCATTGGGGGTTCTATGGCGTTGGACCTGAAAGCAAATGGATTTGCTTCTGAGATAATCGGTGTAGACTACAATGAAGAACATTGCGATGAAGCGTTGAGTATTAAACTAGTAGATCGCATTCTTTCTATTGATCTTGCTCTGGAACAAAGTGAGGTAATGATTCTGGCCACCCCGGTGCAACATATTGTGAAGCTACTGCCTGAAGTATTGAACAAGGTAAAATCACAGGTTATAATTGATGTGGGTTCTACAAAATACCCAGCATCAGAATGTGTAAGAGATCACCCATCCAGAGGAAATTATGTAGCAACCCATCCAATGGCAGGGACCGAGTTTTCCGGACCAACTGCAGCAATAAAAAACTTATTCCGTAACAAGGTTGCCATTTTTTGTGATGTAGACCTCAGTAGTAAAAAAGCAATTTACATTGCAAATGATATATTTGATTGTTTGGGAATGCCAATTGTAAAAATGACCAGCAAGCAGCATGATCTACACACAGCATATGTATCGCATATATCTCATGTCAGTTCTTTTGCTTTAGCCCTCACTGTTCTGAAAAAGGAAAAGGATGCGCAGAATATATTTAATCTGGCAAGTGGTGGTTTCGACTCAACAGTAAGACTTGCCAAAAGCTCGCCTGAAATGTGGACACCAATCCTGGCACAAAATGCGAAAAATATAATTAGCGTTCTGGATAACTATATTTCAGAATTGATCCAGTTTCGTAAGGCCATAGAAACTCAAGATACTGATGCCCTTAACCGCATCATCGGTGAAGCAAATAAAATACGCAAGATCCTGAAAGATCCCCGCTGATGCGCGTCTCTTTAATGTTCACTCGACGTTCGGCATTCGACATTCGTCTGTTCACTCGGCGCCTGCCTGTCGGCAGGCAGGTTCGACATTCGGCGTTCCGAGTCGGCATTCGGCGTTCGTCTGTTCATTCGGTGTTCAACATTCGACATTCGTCGTTAGAAATCCCTAACTCGGATCCATATGTACTGTAAATACCGGTACTCTAGAATCGCGAACCAATCGTTCGGACATTCCGCCCACAAATAAATGCATCAGACCTTTTCGACCGTGATTAACCGAAGCAATAATTTCTGTGTTTGGCGAATCCGAGGATAGATTCTTCCACTTTAGCCCCTTTTATAGGATTAATGGTAAGTTCAGGAACCTGATGAGGAGTTTCATGCTCCTCGGCAAATGCCTCCATCTTCTTTCTAACTCGATCAGGGTCATCATTGCTTACATGTACCATGTGCACGGTGGCTCCAAAAAATGTAGCGAATTTTTCAATCTGATCAACACCTTCCTTAGCCACTGTTTTCAAGTCAGTAGCAAAAACAATATTTTTTATATCAAAATTAGGAATAGGTTCTCTAATGGTTAGAACCGGGATATGGGTTATGCGAATGACTTTTTCAGCATGATTACCTTCGAAGTATTCAGTTAAGGTATTCTCACCGCTTGTTCCCATCACCACCAGATCACAATGCAGTCGATCGGCAAATTGATTAACGCCCTCCTCCATATCATCAATTTCAATAAATGGATAAACCGGCACACCGCCGTGTTGGTGTTTGGCGATTAACTGCTTTAACCTCCTTTCATTGGCCCTGTGTAATTCCAATACATAACGATCGTCTTCTGAAACATATTCATCTGAAACCCCACCACCCATAGAACTGAAGGAATAGTTTTTCATAGCACCAATGACATTAAGTAGAAAAACAGCACCCTTAGTCCTGCGAGCTACTTCCAAGGCTATATCCAGTGCATGCTCCGACAGTTTTGAAAAATCAGTTGGAACGACAATTTTGTACATAATAACTGGCTTTAGTTAAATAAAACATTCTAGTATAAATACCATAAAAGTACATAGATAATGGTACTTTTCTAATATTGCAAATTGATCTATTATTTATTGAAATTCCTCAAGATAACTGGATAATCATTGCAAATGTAATATTGGATACTAATTCAGATAGTTTTGCTTTGATCTGTGGCATCATCTTTTTCATCAGCATAAATTGTTCCTATCCCCGAAACTTTGTCCTCGACAGTATGGGGATTTCCTCTGTACTTAATGCTTCCAACCCCATTAACGTACGCATTGAGATTTTCTTTTACATTTATTTCAGCTCCTCCCATTCCGCGCACGTTAATTGTGCAAGAATTACTCTTAAGATCAAAAGCTTTATAACTTCCCACCCCATTCAGCGAAATGTTTTGATTGTTAGCCTGCCCCCTAAGTTTCACCATCCCTGCTCCTGCCAATGTGATCTCTAAATCGTTGACATCCACTTCCAAATCAATAATCCCTGCCCCTGGGACCTCTAACTCAAATATATCGGAAACAATGGTATTCTCGGTTTTAAGGATTGACGCCCCGGTAGATTTGAGGACTGCTAATTGCTGATAGGTTATGTAAAGCTTAATGCCGTCTTTACTATGTATCTTCTTGGTGCTTTCAATTATCAACACGTCATTGATAACTTCGGATTGAATATATTCAAACAAGTTATTGTCAGTAACAATAACCAATTGCCCTTTCAGACCATTTTTAAGCCGAATTTCATAATTTCCCACTAGTTGAATCTCAGAAAAAGTGCTGAGCATTCTTTTCTCAGAACCTATTTCTCCATTTCCTTTTTCAAAATCAATAATGTTACAAGCCGTGGTCAGAATGACGAAAAAGATAAGCTGTGGGTACCGCATGGCCTGATAATTTGAGGTGATATCAATTAAGTTACAGAATTTTAAAATGAAACATCCCGGTTCTTTGATTAATTCTATAGCATCATTTACTTTTGGCAGCAACTTTAAAAACACCATGCAAAGAGATCAGTTACTTTTTACCCTAATAGAAAAGGAACAAGAGCGGCAGGAAACAGGAATAGAGCTAATAGCCTCTGAGAATTTTGCTTCCCCCCAGGTAATTGAGGCCATGGGGACAGTGCTTACCAATAAATATGCTGAAGGGCTGCCAGGCAAAAGATACTATGGCGGTTGTGAGGTTGTAGATGAAATTGAGCAATTAGCGATTGACCGGGCCAAGGAACTATTCGGGGCCTCATGGGTCAATGTACAACCTCATTCTGGAGCCCAGGCCAACGCTGCGGTGATGCTGGCGGTACTGAGCCCAGGGGATAAAATATTGGGATTTGATCTCTCACATGGCGGTCACTTAACACATGGCTCTCATGTAAACTTCTCCGGCAAACTCTACCAACCAAGTTTTTACGGAGTTGATCCACAAACAGGTACCATTGACTGGGATGAACTAGAGCGCACTGCGCTCAGGGAAAAACCCAAACTGATCATTTGCGGAGCTTCTGCTTATAGCAGAGACTGGAATTATGCAAGAATGCGTGAGGCGGCCGACAAAGTGGGTGCCCTTTTGATGGCCGATATTGCCCATCCGGCGGGGCTTATTGCCCGAGGCTTGTTGGATGATCCTTTGGAGCATTGTCATATTATTACCACTACCACTCATAAAACCCTTAGAGGCCCCAGGGGTGGCATGATAATGATAGGAGACGATTTTGATAATCCGATGGGACTAAAATCCCGCAAAGGAATTATCAGAAAGATGTCTTCAATTCTTGATTCCGGAGTATTTCCAGGCACCCAGGGTGGGCCGCTGGAGCATGTGATTGCATCTAAAGCCGTGGCCTTTCAGGAAGCATTAAGTGATGAATACCTGGAGTATGTGGTGCAGGTAAAGAAAAACGCGGAAGCTATGGCAGAAGAGTTCAAAAGACTTGGATATAAAATCATTTCTGATGGAACAGACAATCACCTAATTCTAATTGATCTTAGATCAAAAGGCCTTACCGGTAAGCTGGCAGAGGAAAGTTTGATCAAAGCAGATATAACCATAAATAAAAATATGGTACCTTTTGATGATAAATCACCCTTTGTTACTTCGGGTATGCGGTTGGGTACACCAGCGGTAACCACCAGAGGGATGAAAGAGTCCGATATGATCAGGATGGTAAACCTGATCGATAAAGTACTGGTTTACCATGCCGAGCCGCCTACTGTTGAAGCAGTAAAGGTTGAAGTGAATGCATGGATGAATAATTTCCCACTTTATAAAAATTAGAAATGGAAAAGGAGATGTCATTTCTTGATCACCTGGAGGAGCTGCGCTGGCATCTAATCAGATCCATCGCCTCAATACTGGTGTTTGCCATTGCCGCGTTCCTTTCAAAAGGACTGATCTGGGACACCATAATATTGGGTCCCTCAAAAACTGATTTTTGGACCTACCGGTTTATGTGTCGCATGGGAGACTTGATTGGATCAAATGTCATGTGTATTGAAGACCTACCATTTATTATTCAAAGCCGTCAAATGACCGGGCAGTTTACCATGCATATACTATCCTCGCTGGTAATTGGTCTGCTTTGTGCATTTCCTTATACTTTTTGGGAGATGTGGCGTTTTATCAGACCCGGGCTTTACGATACAGAGCAAAGTTTGTCCAGGGGGGCTACGTTTTTTGTAAGTCTACTTTTCCTTTCTGGAGTACTCTTCGGATATTTTATTGTTTCCCCCCTGTCGATAAATTTTCTGGCAAATTACCAGGTGGCACCTTCTATTCTTAATGAGTTTGACATTATATCCTACGTGACCACGATCTCAACTTTGGTGGTGGCTAGTGGGTTGATGTTTCAACTACCAATTGTTGTTTATTTCTTGTCGAAGGCTGGACTTGTCACCCCTGAATTAATGAAGGCATATCGGCGTCATGCTATTATTGTAATTTTGCTGATCTCTGCAATTATTACACCACCCGATCCAATTACTCAGGTCTTAATCGCTTTTCCCCTGCTTTTCCTTTACCAAATAAGTATTTATATTAGTGGCATGGTACTAAGAAAATCAGAGGCACTGGCTAAAGAAGATTCTTAAACATGAAATTAGCTATTGGTGGAGATCATGCCGGATTTGATTACAAGCAGTCGTTGTATCAGGAGTTACTTGCACAAGGATACCAAATTGAGGATTTAGGAACCAATAGCGAAGATTCCGTTGATTATCCTGACTTTGCCCATCCGGTTGCATCTTTTGTAGAAGCCAATCCCGAAAGTAAAGGCATCCTGGTTTGTGGCAGCGGCAATGGAGTTGCCATGGTGGCCAACAAACACCCTGGTATTCGGGCGGCAATATGTTGGACAGTGGAGCTGGCAAAATTAGCCAGGCAACATAATGATGCCAATGTAATCTGCATCCCTGCTCGCTTCGTTTCACCTCAACTCGCCAGAGAAATGATTGAGATTTTTTTAAATGAGTCTTTTGAAGGAGGTCGTCACGCCCATCGGGTAGGTAAGATCAGTTGCTAGTGTCATGTCAAGGCTAAACCTACAGGTAATCCAGGGTATATTTTGTGCCATCTCTGCGTTAAAAAATCGTTCCATAGCTATGGCTATGCAAAGATTTTTTGCCTTGACCTGAGCCAAAATCTACTGCCGTCTTACCCGTCATTTAACCTTTGACATAACACTAGACTTCAATAAATATGCATTGCCCTGTTTGGTATACTTTGACGAAATAGTGGGCATTTGCATAAACAGCTGAGGTACTACTTGCTTTTGATCCAGAATAACCTCCGGCATATCATTAATAAAATTATCGTAGATAAGCGACATCGTATTGAAGGAGTTTATATGATTTAGGTGTGCCTTAGACAGATTCCAGTTAAGATAGGGGGTAGCGGGATATGCATGCAAGTAGGCATCTGGCTCATCTCCCATGATCAGCAATTTTTTCCCTTGTACTATCTGATCCCAGGGGGTAGGTTGTACCAAAAGATCTTCATATTGAACTAAAGCCTGAGGTACCACGAATTTATATAGTACGCCATAATTGATGGTAAGTGTGATTGCAAAAAATGCCAAGAATATGGCTTCAGTTAAGACCTTTCTTTTAATTAGGAGAAACAAATGTGCGATATAAAAGGACATAGGGGCAACGAATACCATTAGCTGGTGTGGAGCCCGTTCCCGACTCATAAACACCATTACAAAAGCGCCTATCAGAAATAAGATCATTATGAGCATGTAATTGTTCTGAAGATTGTTATATCGAGAGCCAGTATAGATCTTTATCCAGGAAAAGACCAGCAACACCAGCCCTGAAATGGAAATAAACCACATGGTTTTCAAGCTTACCAATTCCCTGAATGGTGTGGCCATCCATGAAAAGAAGTAACTGTCTATAAATTGTAAAAGACCTCCGTGCCAAAAAAAGAAAACTCCAACCAGCACTATGGGGAAAAGGAACCCGAAAAACATCAAAATATACCTTTTGAAAGTCATTGAACTGAACAACCCCAGAGATAAAATGCTCACCGGTAAATAAGCTAAAGAGGGCAAATAAAAGAGTGTTGAAAGCCCCAGAGCTAAGCCAATATTTAGAAATTGTTCGTCCTTCGCCTTTACCGCTAAATGATTGAATATACCGTTGATTAAAAACAATTGAAAAATACCGCTCATAAGCACTGGTGACAACGTAAAAAAGTCAAAAAAGGTGCTCATCAGGGTGGTAAATGTCAACGCTGGAACATAGGTGTTTTCCTTAAAAGCTTTGCTGGAAATCAATAGTTTATTGAAAAGATAACTTTGAAAAAACACCACCACAATGGCAATTAACTGATATGCCCATTGTGATCGGCCTCCAGCAAAGTCAACCAGTGCATATACCATGGCAGATAGGGGAGCAAGATCGTCCCAGACATCCAGATATAGAATTTTTTGGAAAGAGATAGATGATCCAACCAACATCCATTCCAGCTCAGGTACAATTAGCGGCATTTCCCCGAAGAAAAAGGGAAGTCGAATAAGAATAATCAGCAGGAATATCCCGATTATTCGAAAAGGATCATTGATTCTAAAAAATGCTAGCAAGGAAAATCAAGGTTAGTATCTCTCAGTAGAGAATCTTTAAATTTGAGTAATAATGGAAGAAAATACAAAATATATACAATATTTGCATTGGTATGGGTGAAAGCAAAAGACAGCTCAAAGTTGCAAAGCAGCTACAAAAAGACCTAAGTGAAATATTCCGCCTAAAACTGAGCGATAATTTCAAGAATACACTCATCACGATTACCCGGGTACATATGAGTCCTGATTTAAGTGTTGCCAGAATATACATAAGTCTATTGACCACAATTGACCCCAAAATGATCATTAAGGAAATTATTGATCAGAAAAGTCAAATACGAAGAATTCTTGGCAACCGGATTGGCAAGCAGGTACGCATAATTCCTGAACTTATTTTTCTGGAAGACCATGGAGCAAAACACGCATCCGAAATAGACGATATTCTATCCGATCTGGATATTCCACCACAATCAGAATAGTTTGAATACCTCATTCTTCATAGCCAAGAGGTACTTTCTGTCAAAGAACAAAAGAAATTTCATCCAGGTAATCTCCGCTATTTCCATGCTTGGTGTAGCTTTCGGGACTGCGGCGTTGGTAATCGTGTTATCCGTATTCAACGGCTTGGAAAGCTTAATCCGATCATTATATAGCTCGTTTGACCCTGAGATAAAAATTGAGTCCGCAGAGGGCAAGTGGTTCGATAGCAGTGAAGCGCTGAGGGCTACTATAGACCAGGTTCCCGGAGTTGGAGTAGTGAGTGAGATCATCGAAGATAATGCCTTGATAAGATATCAGGAGGCGGAAATGGTGGTTAGAATTAAGGGAGTGAGTGAAAACTTCATGGAGCAGCAGCGGCTTGATAAAGTAATTGTTCATGGTGGACCAGAGTTGAACAAGGAAGGCATCAATTATGCAGTAGTAGGACTGGGAGTCTCATATAATTTATCTATTTCACCAAAAGATGAATTCTCTGCATTACAGGTGTTTTATCCGAAAAACAACCAAGCCACAGCTACCAATCCCAGTGGGTTATATACTCAAAAATCTATATTGCCAGGAGGAATATTTGCCATAGAACAAAAATATGACCAGCAATACGTGTTTGTCCCATTAGAATTTGCAGCAGCACTTTTTCAGTATGGTCAGCGCAGAACATCATTCGAGATAAAGACCACCCCAGATTATGATATGTTGGAAGTACAGGCGGAATTAATCAGCGTGCTTGGTGATGCCTACTTAATTACCAATAAAGATCAACAACATCCAAGTTTGTTCAAGGCCATCAAGATTGAGAAATTGTTCTCACTGGTTACCTTCTTTTTTATCCTGGCCCTCGCTTCACTAAGCATTTTTTTTACACTCAACATGTTGGTTATCGAAAAACAAAAAGATATCTCTGTTTTATTGGCCATGGGAGCATCAGGTAGGTTGATTAAATCTATCTTTTGGTTTGAGGGAGCAATCATCAGTATCACTGGAGCTGTGATTGGATTATTACTAGGATTTGCCATATGTAGTATTCAGATAAAATTTGGAATTATCTCCATGGGGATGGAAACAAGCATGGTTAGTGCCTATCCTGTGGAAATGCAATTTTTGGATTTTTTGTATACTGCTGTAGCCGTGATGATTATCACTTTTCTGGCTTCCTATAGGCCAGCTTCTGTCGCATCAAAGACTCAGGTGATCACGCATATTTAGACCATCACTTCAATGTAATCTTTTGTTTCTATAACTGGATTTTTTTTATATATTACTGGTTAGTGGGGCTACAGATGTAAATGAAAGTATCTACTTCCAAATCGTTTCAGTTGGTGTATTCATTGTTCGAGCATGAATACCTGGGCTATTTATTTGAGTCCTATGTAATCCAACTAGACGCCAACCACAACCTTACCTTCCTTCATCAAAATATATCCGCCAAGAATGCCCAGGAATTTGAAGAAGGCCTGGATCAAAATGACTATGAGTTGATCCGGCTTATGGACTCCATGCAGCAGGAAAGGATAATCCCAAAGTTTTATAAACGAAAAATAAAAGCACAGGAATTTTTCTTTAGAGTTTACGAATCCGGGAAAGGAAACAAGTTGATACAGGATGAAATAGCCAACTATTTAGAGTCAAAACGGGCCAGTATATTGGCTTTAATGAAAGGGAAGATTCTATATGAGATGGGTAATGATGGAGAGCCGGCTGGGAGAAAAATCGAAATAGTCAGAGAAAGGGCCTCTGTATTGTTCCATTTTAGACGCAATCATAATAATACCCACTACTTTCCCACCATTAAATGCAGAAATGAAAAAGTAGATTTCCAATATAAAAATGCTGTGCTTATCTGTGATAGCCCCGCATGGATGATCGTAAATGGCAGGTTGTTGAATTTCGAGAAAAATGTAGATGGGAAGAAATTAAGGCCATTTCTTAACAAAAAATATATTGTAATCCCCAAGCAGGTTGAAGAGACTTATTATCGAAAATTTGTGGCTCCACTCATTGCATCCTACAATGTGTATGCCAAAGGATTTAATATTCAAAGTGACCATTACCCCATCCAACCGGTATTAACTTTCTCCCAGTTGGCTCACACCAACTCAAACGGCAATACTGATTGCTTTTCTCAAAATGGTGTGAATAATCACCTCAAGAATAACACAAAGAAGCGCTCTTTGGGTGGTCCTGATCGATTGATGTTCGAACTTTCCTTCAGTTATGGTCCATACAACTATCGGGCAGATAAAATCCATTCTGTAAGTGTAAACCTGGAGAAGATTGGTTTAGAGTATCTATTTCACCGGGTGAATAGAGCTGTACTTCGTGAAAAGGAGTATTTGAAATCATTGAAGGGTTTAGGAATGCCACTAAAACAGGGCTTCACCACCATGGACAAGGCAGAGGCATTCAGCTGGCTACAGGAAAATCAACAGCGGCTGATAGAGTTGGGGTTTACCGTCCGTCAAACACACCTGGATAGTAAAAGATATTTCCTCGGGAAGTCATACATAAGCATCAATGTAAAAGAAAATATTGATTGGTTTGATATACACACAGTAGTTAAGTTTGGTGAGTATGAGATACCATTCCTAAAGCTCCGGAATTTAATACTGGCAAAAAAGAATGAAGTTACCCTTCCAAATGGAGAGATAGGTATAATTCCAGACAGCTGGTTCAAAGAATACGCTGAAATATTTGCGTTTATGGAGGAGAAGGGTCAAACCTCAGAGATGACCCTGAAAAAACACCATTTAGCACTGGTACAAGAATTGGGCAATGCTGAGCTGGCGGTGGTTAGTATCAGTGAAAAACTGGAAAGGTTAAAGAAGTTTGACCAGATAGAGGACGCTCCTTTACCAAAAGCAT
>QIMC01000078.1 GCA_003232185.1 Flammeovirgaceae bacterium
TTAAATATCCTGTATAGCCCTCCTTTATCAGTTTTGCTACCGTACCTCCGGCAAAAATGGGCACATCATCTGAATGCGGCTGTATAGCGGCCAGTACTTTCCCTTTATGGGGCTGCCCCGGTTGGTATTTTTCGATAACTACTTCTTCCGAATTGTTTATTTTTTGGCTGGTTTCAAAGCTGTGAGGAACCATGCCCAGGGCCAGGCCTTTGCTGAGGAATGATCTTCTTTCCATGGTATTGCAGGTTGTTTACTCAATATAGTAATAATCTGGTACCAGATTATTACCTGGTTCGTAGCTGGAAACTACGAACAGCTGCAGAAATGCGAATTTTGATCGGGCTGAAGAAAATAAGTTTAGCGCAGCTTTCCGTAGCTTTTAGCTACGGAGATTATAAAAATAGTTTTCAGCTACATATTCCTTTACAGTAAAAATCGATAATTCAAAGAAAGCAACAACGATTTTCGGTCTCCGATTATACCACCTTCGCTACGTAGCATCCATCTTTTGTTCATTTGATACTGGATACCAATTACCCCATTCCATTCTTCCTTCACCTGCTTGTCCATACCGTAGCGAATAATGGCACTTCCATCCGCCTGTTCCAGCCGTTCGATTATATCGGGAAGCGGTGTATTGTCAACTCTATCTTGCAGAGGTGGGAGCAGTCCATCATACCATGCCCAATACTGGTCTACTATTTCGTCCCGGCGGTCCCAGATGTCCGGTGGCAGAGCGTCGCCTAGGGCAATTTGTCCTTCTGTGGTCGAAGCCAATCTTATCCTCATGGCACCCATCCAGAAGGCAAAATTGCGCTCTGGGTGATGTTCGAATTTAAACGTTTTACCCACGCGTATGCCGAATACGGATACCCGCCTGGTTTATCTAATAACTCCGGCTTGCTCCAGGTCCAGTTACCATCTAAGGATATCCAGGCAGATCCGATTCCAAAAGCACCCATTACCCCAAACCCTGCGGTTCTTAAGTTTTGTTCTATAGTGGTATTCAATGGCACTGGTTCTACTAACTGCACACTGGTTTTCGATCTGCCGTAACCTAATATCCCATAGACATTCAGAAATGGGAATACCCATACATCCGGTCTCACATTTACACTATAGGACGTATTAGTATTTTCACCGAAGTTAATAAACTCATCCACATCAGTTAGCGGTATATCAACATCATCTGTTTTTAGACCCAACTGCATATTGTCAAAAACCAAAGATTGATCCATCAGCATGTAATTGCCCATGATTCCTATGGGATAAGGAATATCGAACCCTGCCCGATAGGTCTTTTGGCCTAGAAAAGGGAAAATATAGTTGTAATCGATTTGCTTTAGGCTATCGATATAGGCCTTTTGCTTCTTAGAGACTTTATGGGTGGCATATTGGGCAGTGGCAGCTAGGCTCATACCTATTAATAGGATTACCTGGACATACTTTAATATAGAAATCAATTTCATATGGATTTTTATTACTCAGTTTCTTGATCAATTTTACCCCGGCCAATGGGAACGCCCACCGAAAGATAAAAACTTCTGTTTGTTGAGGTATTAGCATCGTCTAATAATACATTCGTCAATCCATGGAAATATTTGATTCCGATGTTCATTCCTTTTCCTTGCTTTAGTTCTAAGAGCGATCTGGGGTCCGGCGTTGATAAAAAAGTGATTCTTAAATCGATATTTGATAGTAACAGGCACATGAAAGTAGCTGGTCCGTTGACTATAGGTGCCCGAATCTGAATAAACAGTGGCCGGATCCAAAATTGCTACATCATTTTCAGTCAGCTTGTTCAACCCCACATTCGATTTTACCAGCACACCGGTAGTTAGGTACCACTGGTCCTTTATTAGAATATCGAAATAAAATCCTAGATTAAAGGTTGACAGCGGTTTTGAGCTTTCAAAGTTTGACATCTGTGAAAAATTAAATCCACCGTCCAGTCCGAATTCCAACTTTTCGGAGTTCAATTTGTCACCAAATAACAATGAAATTAATATTTGTGAGTAGGCTTGTTGAACAGTAAATGTCAAAAGGAAAATAAAGATGAAATTTTTGGTCATGATTTATGAAGGCCAAGTAAATTTGCCGCATTTAATGTTAAATCTTTTTAGTTCATTTTATATATTGTAGCCTGAATTAAACATTATGACCTATGATACCAAGAATATGTATAACATTATTTGTGTCTGTTGCACTATTCAGCTGCTCAAGCACCAAGATTACCAGTGACTATGACAAAGAAGCTGACTTCTCTAAATACCAGGACTTTCATTACTTAGGTTGGGCCAAAGAAAGTGGTGAGATCGTTAATGATATTGACAAAAGAAGAATTGAGGAGGCCTTTGGAAATGAATTTAAAAAAAGAGGAATTACTTTTGTTGATCAAGAAGAGGCTGATGCCGCGGTATCATTGTTCATAGTTGTCGATCAGAAAACCGGCACTACCGCTTATACAGACTATTATGGTGGTATGGGAGGAATGGGTTATGGATACGGACACGGATACCCTGGGTGGGGATGGGGTGGCGGCATGTCCACTACCCGGTACCAGGAGTATGATTATTTGGTTGGAACCCTGGTGGTAGATGTATTCGATACTGAGACCAAAAAACTTGTTTGGCAAGGAGTTTCCTCCGGAACAATTAACGAAAAAACCAAGAACCGGGAGGCCCGTATTCAAAAGGTTGCCAGAGCCATTATGGCTAACTATCCGGTAGCGATTCCTAAGTAGAAAGGACTGAAGGATTATACGGGAAAGTGCAGGTTTTACCAGATTTGGAGTATGAGGGAGTTGGCGATCTTACTTTGCTTACTATTTTTAGCATCCTGCTGGGATGACGATGCCTCATTTACCTTTACACCCAATGAAGCCTTGGAAGGACATTGGCAGGTTGAGCGCGGAGTCTTTATATGGGACAACGGCAACAGGATCAGCTCGATAAACCCTCTGGTAGATTCCTTGCCATCGGTTCAATTCCAGTTTTCAGGAGACAATCGATACAAGTTACAGTATGCTTTTTTTGTAACTGACGGCTTCGATCAGGATACCGTTACCATCACCAACGGGATCCAGGAGGGAACTTATGAACTCATGGCCACGGAGGACAATATCCTTGATTATAGTGGACGGGTCTTATTAACTGAAAACATTACCAACATCGTGGATGAGGCTGATATTCGCTATCAGTTGGGAAATGGCGCAGATAGTCTTTGGCTACAAGGTGTACAATTAAACAATTTACTGTTCGGTGAAATAAGCGGGTCATTTTTCAGGAATACTCGTTGACCAACTAATTCCTCACTCTACGGTAATATATGCAGTTTTAGTTTCAGTAGAAGTATTATTCCCGTCAGAAGCTTCGAGGATAACGTCGTAAACACCAGCAGATGGATAAGTAACAGCCACATTTTGCAGATCTGAAGTTGCCGGATCACCGCCTGGGAAACTCCAATTCCAGTCAGAGGGTGTTCCATTTGATAAATCAGTATAAAACACCGTTTCACCGACCTCGATTTCTGTTTGGTCAGCAGAAAAGTCAGTTGGTTTCAGTATCGGTTTCCAGGGCGTTAAGTACTGTCAGGGTCACATCATAAACCCCCGGATCGCTGTAGGTAATTTGAGGCTCTGGTCCATTAAAAGCTGGCGGTGTGCCTCCGGGGAAGTTCCAGGTACGAAGGTCGGGTACCCCGATGGTTTGATCAGTAAATGTTATAACTGTGCCCGCAGGAACGGTGGTGGCATCTGCTATGAAATCCGCATCAAGAGATCCCCGACCATCGTCATCGCCACATTGTAGTACACTTAGCGCAAGAAAGATCAGCACTGTTGGCAAAGAAAATCTAGATCGAAGGAAACTGTGTAAGTGCTGCATGATGAAAATTACTTATTTTCGCTGGTAGTGTCAAGTCAAGGCTAAACCTTTGACTTGACACTACCAGCAATACTTCTAACCAATAACCGTCGTCTTACTAATTGGTTTGAACCCGGATTGAACCTCAAGATTGATTAATAGTCAAATCCAACATCTGGTGGAATACGGAGGAAACCAATTTCGGAATTTCTCCATACTGCTCCAGTGACCAGCAATGACTGATTTTCACGAATGGTTTGGTTGAAATTAGATGAGTCAGTTCCTGGGAATTTAATTGCTTGACTGATTTGTAGTTGTCACTGCCATAGTGATATTCCCATGGGGTCTCATGAACACAAACATAAGCTTGAGAGGACCTGAGGGGCTCCAGGTTGGACAATAATGCCTCACGACGTGATTCCAGATATTTTCCGCTTAAATGAAGGGTGGCGCTGAAGAAATTTCCCCACCAAAACATGGTTCGAAAAGTAAATACTCCTTGCTGGCTGAACCTACGCGGGAAATCGAGCATATAATAGGGGAGTCCTCGATAATTTTCTCCTTTGCTGAGTTTACCTGACTTGGTAAGTACTCCTTCAGGCCAGGAGTAATTTTTTATCGTGGCCTCCAATCTTTGTTCTACCGCTCCCATCAATTCTTCGATCTTTTTACCAATTTCGATCTTTGATTGCAAGAAATCCTGGTCTTGAATTCTGAAGATTTCTTTTTTGGAAAGGTTAATTCGGCTTACAGACATAACTAAAAACTAAAAACCAACCACTAAAAACTCTATAAAAGGTCATTTGCTAAATTCGCTAACTCAGACCGTTCTCCTTTTTCCAATGTAACATGAGCATATAAATGATGGTCCTTAATGCGGTCGATTAAATAGCTCAATCCATTGCTTTGACTGTCCAGGTAAGGCGTATCAATTTGGTGAATATCTCCGGTAAACAAGATTTTGGTTCCTTCACCTGCCCTGGTGATGATGGTTTTTACTTCATGCGGGGTAAGGTTTTGGGCTTCATCTACGATAAAAAATATATTAGACAAGCTTCGGCCACGAATATAGGCCAATGGAGTGATCACCAGCTTCTCATTAGTTACCATATCGGTCAAACGAGTAGCTTCCTTATCGTTATCACCAAACTGACTTTGGATAAATTTCAAATTGTCCCACAGGGGCTCCATATAAGGATTCAATTTTGATTTTATGTCTCCTGGTAAATAGCCGATATCCTTATTGCTCAAAGGTACAATGGGCCTTGCCAGGTAGATTTGTTTGTAATTTCTTCGCTGCTCAAGTGCTCCGGCCAGGGCCAGTAAGGTCTTGCCCGTACCGGCTACTCCCTGGAGGGTCACCAGGCGAACTTCAGTGTTTAATATGGCGTGGATAGCAAAGGCCTGTTCTGCATTGCGGGGTTTTATCCCATATACGGGCTTCTTTTCCACCTTTTGAATACACTTTTCAGCCGGGTTGTAATAGGCCAGAACTGAGTTTCTTGGGCTTCTTAAAATAAAGTAGTCATTGCTGATGGCTTGTCCGCTCTTAAGGATTGAAGTGGGGCTACATTTACCCTCCTCATATAAACTGTTAATTGCTTCTGTGTCTACATGCTCCACCACAGTTTTTCCGCTGTGGAGCTTGCTCACGTTTTTAATCTTACCGGTTTCGTAGTCTTCAGCGATCAAATTCAAAGACTTGGCTTTCAGTCGTAAATTTATGTCTTTGGTTACCAGTATTACCTTACGGCTTTTCTCCTCTTCTTTTAATTGTAAGGCCGCGTTTAGTATTTTGTGATCGGCTTTTTCCTCATCAAATATTTTTTCAGCATCTACTTTACTGCTAGCATTCATTAGCACCTTAAACCTACCTTTAGATCGCCCATTAAGTGGAATCCAATCTTGAAGCGTATGATCCTGAGAAAGATTGTCCAATAACCTGATAAACTCCCTGGCCTCGAAATTTATTATATCATTGCCTTTTTTGAAGTTGTCCAATTCTTCCAGTACGGTTATTGGAATGCCAACATCGTGTTCGTCGAAATGCATGATGGCATCTGCTTCATATAAGATCACTGAAGTATCCAGTACAAATATCTTTTTTTCCTTACCCATAAATTTCAAATCGCACAGTTTCTGTTTATACCGAAAAAGAATTAAAGCGGTACCAGTCTTCACCTTCACGGGGGGTAATGTGTATCACTTTGGCCAATACCAGGGTAATTAGAGTGCAAGAGGCAAAATACGGTTTGATGCCTGCTAATTTGGCAAAGACTTTTAAGGTGATGAAATCGTGCTTTTCAAGGTATTTCATCAACACTTCTTCCTTTTCGCCATAAGTAAAATGCACCGCAGTTTTCCTACGCTTCCTTCTTAGAATTTCCTTCACCTCCTTGCTGGCCTGAACACTTCGATCTGCCACCCTGATATATCCCTTTCGCTGAATTTCAGGTCGGTCAATTAAAGCATAATGTGGCTTCGATTCACTTTCAAAAATAGTGTAAATAATGATGGATTTTTTAGTGCTGACAGGGATAATTTCATATCGGTAACTTATTTTTGGCAGGCAGTATTTGCCTATAGCGTTTTCAAGAATATAAATCTCTTCATCTGCAGTTGCCAACCCGGTTATTTCCCCATGATCATTAACTCCAATCAATAATTGTCCACCTTTGGTATTTGCGAATGCCACCATTTCTTTAACGATCTTATCCGGATGATTGGCTTTGGTTTTAAACTCCAAGGTCTCTGTCTCTCCTTGCCTTATCAGCTGCCGGACTTCAGGTAAGGTCATCATTTTAATTAACTAAAGTTCGTCTAACTCATCATCCTCCAGGTCAGGCATGGTAAACATACCGCTAAGCAGATCTTTGAACTGCAAACCTGAAACCAATGGGTTTTTACTCAACATGCTGTATTCTGCTAAACCATGTAGGGTAAATTCCATAAGAAAATATCGATCAATCTTCGAGTCTGCTCCCTGATACTTATCAACCAAAGTGCTAAGACCGGGGACGGCATCTAATGCTGATCTATATTCTGAATCACTGTAGTCATTCAAAACATCAATAGTATGATTGTCTCCAAACCAATCGATGATCTCCTGATATGGGTTTGTTTCCTTTTTCTTCCTGAACTCATCGGGATTCGGGAAATAATTAATAAACTGTAGACGAATTGCTTTCCCAATAAGGGTATAGGCAACCAATCCGGCACCTTCCTGCTCACCTTCGTATACCAGTTCTACCTTTCCTGTAATGGCTGGTACTACCCCTACAAAATCCGATACCCTGATGGAGGTTGATTTATCCTGATGTTTTAAGGACCGTCTTTCAGCAGTACTCCACAGGCTTTCGTAGGCCGAAATAGTCAGACGGGCAGATACTCCACTTTTTTCATCAACATATTCGCTTTGACGGGCTTCAATGGCAATTTGTTCAACAAGGTCTTCAGCTATGGTGTTCATAACCACTCTGTTTTTTTGCTCCCCATTCAAACGGGCCTCTTGCTGGGTGATTTTCTTGCCTATTTCAAGAGATTTTGGGTAATGAGTAATTACCTGACTATCAATACGATCCTTTAAAGGAGTAACAATACTTCCTCTATTGGTATAATCTTCAGGATTGGCAGTAAACACAAAATGGATGTCTAGCAGTAATCGTAATTTAAATCCCCTGATTTGAATGTCGCCTTCCTGCAAAATATTGAAAAGAGCCACCTGTATTCGGGCCTGTAGATCCGGTAACTCATTGATCACAAATATGCCACGATGGGAACGTGGAACCAGGCCGTAATGGATTACCCTAGGGTCTGAATAGGGCAACTTCAGTGAAGCAGCTTTTATAGGATCCACATCGCCAATCAAATCAGCAATAGAAACATCCGGGGTAGCTAGTTTCTCAGTATAGCGCTGGTTACGATGAATCCATGCAATTGGGGTCTCATCCCCTCGTTCATCTATAGCTTTCATCCCAAAGGAAGAGATAGGATTTAAAGGATCATCGTTTAGCTCGCTGCCTTCAACCACCGGAATGTATTCATCCAATAAGCCCACCATCTGTCTGGCCATTCTGGTTTTTGCCTGTCCCCTTAAGCCCAGCAAACAAATATTGTGCCTGGACAATATGGCTCGTTCAAGGTCGGGCACCACGGTTTCTTCATATCCCCAGATTCCCGGAAATACCACTTCCCCTTGCTGGATTTTCTGCACCAGGTTTTCCCTTAGTTCATCCTTTATGCTTTTGGATTGATAACCTGCCTTTATTAGTTCGCCAAGCGACTTTATATTCAATAACTGCTCAGCAGCCAAACTTTCATACCTCATACTAATTTTTAAAATTTCTTCCTGCGGTTCCGGCGGTAATCTTCAAACACTAAATGCCCCAGGCCTTTTAAACTACTATAATAAGCATTGCCATTATTTGCCTTAGTAAATTCTTTAACAAATTGTTGCAAATAAGGGTCTGAGGCTATCATAAATGTGGTTATGGGTATTTGTAATTTACGACACTGCCTGGCAAGATTTAAGGTTTTGTGAACAATCTTTCGGTCCAGTCCAAAACTATTTTTATAGTATTTAATTCCTTTTTTTATACAAGTAGGCTTGCCATCAGTGATCATAAAAACCTGCTTATTTTTATTCTTTTTACGTCTCAAGAGGTCCATGGCTAACTCCAATCCTGCGACGGTGTTGGTATGATAGGGTCCGACTTTTAAATAGGGAAGGTCTTTAATTTTGATCTGCCAGGCATCATTTCCAAACACCAGGATATCCAGAGTATCTTTTGGGTATTTTGTAGTGATCAATTCTGATAATGCCATGGCTACTTTTTTGGCAGGAGTGATCCTGTCTTCACCATAAAGTATCATGGAGTGGGATATGTCGATCATCAGCACAGTGGAGGTCTGTGTTTTGTACTCATTGTCTATTACCTCAAGATCATCCTGGGTCATTAAAAATTCACCCAATCCATGATTGATCTGTGCGTTTCTGATGGAGCTGGTAAGATCGATTTGTTCGGGAGCATCGCCAAACTCAAATTTTCTACTTTCCGTTCCTGTCTCTTCTCCTTGTCCGGTACGACGGGTATAATGGTCTCCCTGCTTGGTTTTCTTTAGTTTGCCAAAAATTTCTTCCAATGCTGATTTTCGAATATTCTGTTCGCTTTTTGCAGTCAGCTCTAAAGTTCCCTCTACCGGGTTCTCCCGTAAATAGCCTTTCTTTTTAAGGTCTTCAATAAAATCTCCAATACCATAGTCATCATCTGTGAGCTTGTGCTGTTGGTCCAATTGGTTCAGCCAACTTAGGGATTCCGTAACTTCCCCTGAGGTGACTACCATCAACTGCATGAATATCTTCAGCAGTTCCTCGAAGCCGGGTCTGTTTTTATTAGCAGGAGCTATGTATGCTCGAAAACGGTATCCTTTCATTGGGTTATAAGCTTGTGGTTTTTGGTAGCAATTACCCCCTTATTGGTAAGTTCTAAATCCCGGCATTTCCATATACATGTACTTAATTCATAATTATTAACAAAAACTGAGTTCCTTTTATTCCTATATTTGAAGAAATAATCAATATAATATACTATGTTAATTAGATTATAGTTTATAATTTAGTTGGTTCATGGTGTTAAATACGGTAAAAACTTCATTAAAATGAAAAAGTCGTTAACAGTTGTGTTTGGTGTGCTATTGTTCTTGTTTGCAACAAGTTGTACTCAAAGGTCTTGCCCTACCTATTCAAAGGTACCTGTGGAAAAGACTGTAGATCAAGCCGCTGACATTAAATCTTAATATTGATAGAGAAATTCAGAAGAGAAGGACTCCTATATAAATCAGGTCACCTACGCGTGACTTCCTGATTTCCTGGGGGTAGTTCTGAATACATAATCCCAAAGGGGCGAACTTACCCCAAATGCCCTTTCATTATCTTTGTAGTGGTGAATGCCGTGGTTGATCCACAATGGTTTAAGAAAATTCTTAGGCGGTTGATAGGCATGTACCACGTAATGTACCGTCAGGTACAGCGCGTAACCGGTGATGAACCCCGGCAAGAACCCAAAGGTATATTCACCCATTGTACCAATAAAAAGAAAGTACAGCATAGTCACAATAAACACACTGACGATAGTGGGCATTGCCAATCTACCGGTATCCTTTGGAAACTCATGATGCACTCCATGAACCGCGTATTGTATTTTTTCTTTTATAACGGTATTGGTAATCATGTGAAATAGATACCGATGCACCAGATACTCAAATAAACTAAATAGTAATACCCCAAACACAAATAGTGCTGACTGTACCCACCAGTCTATTGTTGTGTATAAAAAGCCCCAAACCATCAGGATTGTCGCGAGTACCAGAAATACTGTTATGGGAACAGCACTATTGGTTCTGCTTAATCGCTCAATCAAAGGATATCTGGAAAGTTTTTTACTTCCTTTAGTTTGCGGTTTGATGGCTTTTATGGTCGTACTCATGATACTGGATACCTAATTTCCCCCAAAGTTAGTAGAAAAGAGGTATTAACTACAAAAATTATCTGAAAAAATTTCCTATTTAACATGGGTTAAACAATGACTTTTCGGGTTCTTTTCACCACATCAATGTAGTATTTTTCATACAAAGGAAGTATGTTCTTCACATCAAAATCATGGGCCCGTTTCAAAGCATGTGCCTTGAAAGTAGGTAGGTGATTGTCATCCAAAATGTACAAAGCTTTTTTCGACATAGCTGCTACATCCCCTACATTACAAACAAATCCGGTTTTGCCGTCAATCATAAGCTCAGGGAGGCCACCGGTATTACTTGATATTACCGGTACTTCACAAGCCATTGCCTCTAGTGCTGCCAACCCAAAACTTTCTTTTTCAGAGGGCATGAGAAATAGGTCAGCTACTGAAAGCACTTCCTCTACTGCTTCTAACTTACCAAGGAACCGTACATCGTCAGATATATCCAATTCCCTGCATAGGGTTTCGATATTATTCCTTTCAGGCCCATCACCCACAAATAATAGTTTGGCTTTGATTTTCTTCCTGATATTATGGAATATTCTTACTACATCCTCTACTCGTTTTACCTTCCTGAAATTCGAAGTATGAACGATGAGTTTTTCATCCTCAGGGCAGATGGCTGTTTTGAAGTGGTCTTTCTTTTGTTTCTTAAACCGCTGCAAGTCAATGAAATTAGGAATGACCTCAATATCCTGAGTCACCTTAAAGTGTTTATAGGTATCTTCTTTGAGATCCTGTGATACTGCGGTTACTCCGTCAGAAGCATTTATACTAAAAGTAACTACCGGTTCATAGGAGGCATCTTTGCCTACCAGCGTAATATCAGTCCCATGCAGGGTGGTGATAACCGGGATATCACGGCCTTCCGTTTTAAGTATTTGTTTGGCCATATAAGCGGCAGAGGCATGTGGTATGGCGTAATGCACGTGTAACAGGTCCAGATCTTCATACTGGATAACATTGACCATAGTGCTGGCTAGTGCTAACTCATAAGGGGGATATTGAAATAGTGGATAGGTTCTGATATCCACCTCGTGATAAAACAGGTTCTCATTAAAAAAGTCCAGCCGGGTTGGCTGAGAATAGGTAATAAAATGAATCTTGTGCCCTTTTTTGGCCAATGCGATACCCAATTCCGTTGCTACCACTCCGCTCCCACCAAATGTAGGATAACATACTATGCCTATTTTCATACTCAGCTTTTATTCCCTTTTCTATAACTCCACATTGAATCATAAATGGCGTCCTGAATTCTTGTACGTATGTTGCTTTTAATAAGTTTAGTATTATTTGCTTTTGGATGGATCCGGTTGGAAAGAAAAACATAAACCAAATCGAACTCGGGGTCAACCCAAACTGCCGTCCCGGTAAAACCGGTATGGCCAAAAGATTTGGCACTGGCAAACCTTGAAGTGGGATTAATACTTCCGTTGCGTTCAGGTTTGTCCCATCCTAGCCCTCTTCTATTTTGAGTGGATTGCTGTGCGGTAAATTTTTCTATAGTTCCTTTCTGTAAATAACGGGTTCCTCCGTAATAGCCGTCTTGAAGGTTCATTTGTGCAAGTTTCGCAAGATCACTGGCATTACTGAAAATGCCCGCATGGCCGGCAATGCCACCAAACATTGCAGCACCCTGATCATGCACTGTACCACAGATTAAGGCATTTCTGAAATAAGTATCCACTTCAGTTGGTGCAATCCTGTCAATTGGAAACTTACAAAGTGGCAGATAAGTCATGGTGGACAAGCCCAAAGGTTGGTAGAAATTCTGTTCTAGAAACTGTTCAATTGGTTGATTCAAATGAGTCTCAGCCAATTTTTTCAAAATATAGAACCCCATGTCACTGTATTTGTAAGTAAAGTGCGTGCCGCGTTTATACCTCACGGGCCTTAAACGGGATTCTACCGTCCAACGCCACAGTGAATCCTGAAGTGAGTTGATACCATAGATCCCCAAGGCAACTTGCTGTTGATAATTTTTTTCAGGATAGGCACTATAAATGCTTGGATTCAATCCAATATCATCCACTGTCCGCCTCCAAAATGGGATAAACGGAAGCAACCCGGCCTGGTGTGTTAATAAATCCCTGATGTAAATATTTTTCTTATTACTATCCTGTAAATCCGGGAGGTATTGAGCAACTTTTTTATTTAGATCAATATCATTGCGCTCCTCTAAAAACATGATTGCCTGCAGGGTAGCTACTACTTTGGTAATTGAAGCAATGTCATATAATGTCTCATTGGTCACGGCATTCACACTATCATATGTGAAATATCCATAGGACTTCTCGAATACTACTTTGCCATTACGGGCAACCAAAATCTGACATCCTGGGGTGGCTTTTTCACTAATAGCTTCTTCAGCAAACCCTTGAATCCATCCCAGCACTTTCTGGGATTGCGTAACCTAACCTTTGGATCTGTTTGGTATTATCACCGGTGCCAACAGTTAATTTCCCAGAAGTAACAGGTAGTTGCCCACTTGCGGGCAGGGCACCAAATATTATTTGAGGCACCAACTCTTGGGTAATTTTCAGATCTTCATAAGCACAAATCAAATGATTGATATCCTGGAGAAGCTCCAGACTGTAGGGGTTGCCAAAAACCACTACAATCAC
>QIMC01000438.1 GCA_003232185.1 Flammeovirgaceae bacterium
CCCAGGCGAGCTAATTTTAAGGGTAATTCATGGGCTGTTCGCAGTAGTTTCTGTGCGTATTCGTTTAATTCACTTTCAGGGAAGTCCTTGAGAAACTTTTGTAGTTCAAAGCGATAGGTATAAAGATTGCCAGTTTGTCCTTTTATGAGAATTTCCAGCAATTTCAAATTGTCAGTATAACTGTTTTCAGGGTTGTCATTCAACGCCAGGTTAATAACCAACATGGAGCTATCAAAGTAGGACCCTCGATATAACTCATAAGCAGATTTGTATTCTTGCTGCATCTTTTCTGCCAGGGCATCGTATTCCTGTTTATAATGCGGGTTGAGCAATGTTTTGGCAAAGGTAGAGTTTGGGTAATTCTGTATTAAAAGACCACGATACTTTTGGGCCCGTGGATCTTCAATCTCATTGTATATAAGGTACAATTGGTAATAGACCTCTGGAATGTAGTCCGAAGTAGAATATCGATCAATTAAAATTTCAAAGGTTTCTGCTGCATTGACTTTTTCTCTAAGTTCGAAATTATATATGTTCCCAAGGTTGTAATACGACACCTCAATAAGAGAATCAGCAATATGCTTATCGGAATCACTAAAAGGGATGGAATTATAAAAGCCTTCTTTTTTAGTCGCCCTGACATCATCAATATCAACAGCGGCTTCTTCCTCAGGGTCGGAATCATCGTCCTCAACTAAGTCCTCCTGTGACATGGAGATGCGAGCGTCTTTATTGGATCTTCTCCAATGATCCTCTAGCTTACGGTTTCCCCATCGACGTGTAAACTCGGATTGACCGGCACTTACCGCGGAGATGTTGTAAAAGTACCAGGCTGCCCCACTTTGATTGGTTACTGTATTTGCATCATCGAATATGTTTCTTGCTGAAAATTGAGCCTCTTTTTTCAATCTGTTTTCTTCCTCTACTAATACCAACAGCTCTTGTTGAATAATTATACTATCTAATAAAGCACTTAATGCTAAACTGTCCATTTCTGATAATTGCAACAAACTATCTTGTAGGGCAATGGTACTCAACTGTTTGACGAAGTTCTCTAATATTTGTTGTCTTTCCTGAATCAAATCATATTCGGGCTCATCTGGAGGAAGCACCATCATGGTGCTATCATAATACGCCTTTGCTTTAGGAAAGTCTTTAAGGGTATCATAATTGATCAATCCCAGTTTTAAGTAAGAATGGGCTTTTTGTCTTTTGTTACCAACATTAGCTGCAATGGAGGATTCGTAATACTCAATGGCTGGATACAGCTCGCCCTGTTTCATTTCGAATTCGGCCATTTCATAGTAAATCTTGTCCTTGAATTCTTTATTCTTTCGGTCCTTGAGTATTTTAATATAGTATCTCCTGACTTTTTTAAGATCATTGCTACGGGCAAGTTCAAACACCTGGGCCATATTAAGGCTGGCGTGAAACGACAATTCATAGGGAGGATTACTTTTGACACATTCAAGGTAATTGTGGTGCGCTTCCGCATCAAATCCCAGGTTTTGGTAGACCTGCCCTATGATAAAGTAAACCTTGGCTCTGCCTTCTTTTAGTGCCATTAATGGCACTGCTTCTACCAGGTTTTGTACCATTAGGTTCAGGTCATTTCTTTTTTGGTACATGTAGGCCCTGGTGAGGTACAAATTCTGCTGATTCTGTTTATTTAATTCTTCCTTCTTTAAGAAGTCTGATACAGCGATTGCGTTATTCATTTCACCATGGTCGATATAGGTACGTAACAATGCAATCAAGCCATCGTGTACAGCATCGTCATCATCGCTTATACTTTTTACATATCGGAAGGTTTGGATGGCCTCTTCATATTTCCCCTGGTAAAACTTCACTTTGCCAATTAGTACATAACAATCATCCACCCAGTCACTGTTTTTATGGAATTGAATGACAGTGGCAGACTTCTTAATGGCGTCATCAAGTTTTTCCAAGTTGCTGGCAACAACAGAGGTATCTATCGGAATCAAGACATCCAAAATTTTGTTGTAGTTGGGTTGGAAGTTGGTCTCGATTGCTTCCTTTACCTCCATCAGCCGCTGATTGGCGTAGAAATAGGCATTATATTGGGCTGTAATATTGTGGTAAGTTTTACTGACAAGTGTGTCTTTCTCGGAAGAACATCCTGCCAATAACCATATTACAATCCAAAAACCAACGTTATAGTGATGTCTTTTGGTATTCAAAGCAATCGGGGTAATATGGTAATTCAACGTAAAAAATGCATATTTAATACAAAATTACTTGCTCAAAAGTGCTATGTTATATATAATTTTGTTAGAACCAACCTACAGATTTTTTGAGCGCTAAATCCAAATTGACCTATAAACTGTTCAATAGATATCTATTGATAATCAGGAACGAGGAGAATTTCGCTGAAAAAAGCACCTTCAGTTTTACCTATGCTAAGTTAATAGTTTTTATCCTAACTCTGATGATGGTATTTATGGTAATTAGTCTGTTTCTGGTAAAAACATTATTGGCACAATGGTATGACCCCGAACACGCGAAATTAGAAGCGAATAAGAGACTTATTGTACTTTCTTCGGCTGTTGACAGCCTGGCCTATGAAGTAAATGTTAAGGACCAATTTATTGATAACCTTACTATGATCATCAAAGGAGACGACACGGTGGATATACAGAGTAATACCTCCGATCGGAGATTAAGTAACCTCAATGCCGAGATAGACCTTGATAATTTGCCACCGATAGACTCACAATTCCGTAGGGAATATGAAGAAGGAAGTGACTTGTTGTTGGATTTACACAGTATAAATTCTGGAGAGTTTCAAGAGTTTTTCTTATTTTCTCCTATATCCGGTATTGTATTGTCTCCGTACAATGTAAAGAATGAACACTATGGCATTGACGTGGTGTCTAAAAAGAATGAGCCGGTTAAATGCGTTGCTGATGGTACTGTGATATTTTCGGACTGGACACAGGAAGCTGGATTTGTTATTTCTGTTCAACACAAGGGCAACCTTATTTCCATTTACAAACATAATTCGGCTTTATTAAAAAAAGTTGGTAATTTCGTTAGCACCGGAGATATTATCTCTATCATTGGGAATACCGGGGAATTGACCTCAGGTCCACATTTACACTTTGAATTATGGTACAATGGAAATCCTGTAAATCCCGAGGAATTCGTTTCATTTTAGCGTAATCATTATGTTTAACAAAGAAGTAATACGCGCAGCAGACGTTCAAAGTTCCACTAGCAATATAATTGGCCAGGGCACTATTCTTGAAGGCAATATCAAAACATCTGGAAATTTGCGGATTGAAGGTAGAGTGATTGGCAATCTGATTACCAAGAGAAAAGCTGCTCTGGCACAAACATCTTATGTCGATGGCAATATTTTAGCGCAGAATGCGGAAGTGGCGGGAGAAGTGAAAGGGAAGGTGGAGGTTTCTGAGATGTTGATACTGAAACCCACTTGTGTAATTCATGGAGACATCGTGACAAACAAGTTAATTGTTGAATCTGGGGCAACATTTAATGGAGGGTGCACCATGGGAGCCCATATTGACAATATTCAGCTAAGATCTGCAAAGACCCCTGATAAAAATGATGCATCTGTTCCACTAATGGAACTTCAAAATGTCCAAGCAGACAAACCGAAACAAGATTACAAACCCGCTTAAGCAGTATGCCCGTTATTCCGGAATTGCTTTTCAAATGATGGCCGCAATGAGTCTATCTGCCTGGCTTGGTCTGAAGACGGATGAGTTGCTTGGTCTCCGGTTTCCGGTGTTTACACTAACGTTCATTATTGTTGCTATGTGTTTGGTATTCTATAAAATTGTCCGATCCGTATAAAACTGAAAATGAGTTCAAATAAATTCTTTAAAGCTCTTTTTATAAATACGCTATTTCTGGTAGGAGTGGGTTTGTTGGTTGCTAAATGGGTACCAACAGCTTTTAGCATAGGCAATTTCCTGATGATGATTGCGTATGTGGTATTGGTGATATCAATTGTTCACCTGGTATTGCTTAAAGTAAGTAAAGGGAAGCCACAGAAATTTATTAGGGTCTATATGATAGCTGCCATGGTGAAGCTTTTGCTTTATTTTATTTTTATTCTTACCATGGCCTTTCTCAACCGAGATCAGGCTGGCGGCTTGCTAATAGGATTCCTGATTTTATACTTGTCCTACGCAACATTGGAGGTATATTTTCTAAGAAAACACCTCAATTCTCAGGGCACTTAATCTTAACTAAATTACCTGCTGGCTTAATTCCCAATAATAGTTTGCAATTGTTTTTTCTTTAATATTTAATGTCTATTTTTGCCCTCCGAAAACTGATGTAACCTCCAGAGTAGTAAAAATAATGCAAATATTTGAAAGCATTCAAAGTCATCTGACCAGATGTATCTTGCTGACTATCTTCACCTTTGGGATGACAATTTCTGGATCGCTTTCAGCGGCTGATCCTGGAAGCACTCATGAAGAAAAAGAAGAGCTGAATGTAGGTGAATTAATCTTTGAACATGTGCTTGATGCCTATGATTGGCATATACTAACCTGGAAAGGACATCATGTTTCCGTACCCTTACCTATTATATTGTATAGTGCCGAAAATGGTTTAGAAATATTCATGTCCAGTAAGTTTGAACATGGACACGTAAGTTACCATGGATACAAGCTGGAGCACGGCCATATATTGGCTGAAGATGGGTCTTCTTTTTACGACCTGTCTATTACCAAAACCGTAGCAGCTATTATCATCAGTATCCTAATATTATGTTGGATATTAATTGCTGCCGGTAATGCTTATACCAGAAATAAAGATCAGGCACCAAAAGGGGTTCAGGCAATAATTGAACCCCTGGTAATATTTATCCGGGATGATATTGCAAAACCATCAATTGGTAAGGATTACTATAAGTACCTGCCATTTCTGTTGACAGCCTTCTTCTTTATCTGGATAAACAATATGATGGGCTTAATCCCCATTTTTCCGGGGGGAGCTAATGTGACCGGGAACATTGCAGTTACCATGGTATTGGCGCTATTTACTTTCGTAATTACCACCATTAATACCAATAAAAATTATTGGACACATATCTTCAATGCGCCTGGGGTGCCCTGGTGGTTGAAGTTTCCAATACCTTTATTACCGGTTATTGAAATATTCGGAGTATTTTCAAAACCCTTCGTACTAATGCTTAGATTGTTCGCAAACATTACCGCCGGTCATATGATTATACTGGTATTTGTGAGCATGATATTTATTTTCGGAAACATGAATATTTGGGCTGGATACGGAACTTCAGTTGTTTCCGTACTCTTTTCTACGGCAATGTTAATGTTGGAATTATTAGTGGCTTTTCTACAGGCTTATGTATTTACCTTGTTGTCTGCCATTTATTTTGGCATGGCAAAAGTAGAGGACCATCATTAAATAGTGTATTTAATTAACTATAAATAATAATTTATTATGTCTATTTTATCAATTTTATTGGATGCAGCGACCGGATACCTGGGCGCTGGGATTGGGGCTGGATTGGCCGCCATCGGTGCCGGAATTGGCATCGGTAAAATAGGTGGTAGTGCCTTGGAAGCAATGGCACGTCAGCCTGAAATCTCCAATGATCTTAGAGCAAATATGATTGTGGCCGCGGCTTTGGTTGAAGGAGCTGTGTTCTTTGCAATCATTATTTGTGCCTTGATCATTTTCCTAAAATAATTGTAATAAGCTTGTATCTCTAACATTAGGTTGGGATACAAGCTTTATTTAAGTTTTTAAACTATGGAACTAGTAACCCCAGATATTGGACTCATCTTTTGGATGACCCTTTCATTTGCCTTATTAATGGCAATACTGAAAAAATTTGCCTGGAAGCCCATTCTTCAAGGTCTTAAGGATCGTGAAGAGTCCATTAAAGAGTCCTTGTCCTCTGCTGAAAAGGCAAGAGATGAGATGGCAGCACTAAAATCCGATAACGAAAAACTATTGGATGAAGCCAGACTGGAAAGAGATGAAATAATTAAAGAGGCCCTGGCAACTGCAAATAGCATCAAGGATGAGGCAAAAGCTGATTCCTCAAAGATTTCAGGAAAGATGCTTGAGGATGCGAAAACCTTAATAAACAGTGAAAAGCAGGCAGCTTTGGCTGAGATTAAGGAGCAAGTGGCTTCCTTGTCCATGGAAATTGCTGAACGGCTTATGCGAAGGAACCTATCCGATGACAAGAGCCAACGCGAATTGGTGGACCAGTTCATTAAAGACGTAAACACCAATTAAACTATGTCGGAATATCGAGTAGCATCCCGATACGCCAAATCTTTGATTACCCTGGCCCAAGAACAAGGACTGCTGGAAGAGATTCATAATGACATACAGCTATTCTCCAAAGTCTGCCATGAGAATAGGGATTTCACCATGATGTTGAAAAATCCCATTATTAATAATTACATGAAATCTCAAATCCTTAGGGAGATATTTGAAGGAAGGGTTCATGAAATTACTACCGCATTTTTTGATATTGTCACTAAGAAAAATCGTGAAATGTTACTCCCTGAAATTTCCAGTGAGTTCCATTTGCAATACAATATTATAAATGAAATTAGTCTGGCTAATGTTGCCACCGTCTTTCAGTTGGATGATTCATTACGGGATGATTTTAAGCATCTTGTAGCACATTTTACCGGCAATAAAACAGTTGAGCTGAAGGAAGAAATTAACGAAGAGCTTATTGGTGGATATGTGCTGAAGTTGGGTGGCAAGCAAATTGACGAAAGTCTAAAGGGTAAATTAAAAGAATTAAAATTGAAATTTTCCTAAGTCCTGAGATTTGGGTAGTGATATTTAAAAGTAACAATTATGTCATTAGAAGTTCGGCCGGATGAAGTTTCGGCAATATTAAGAGAACAATTATCAAACTTTAAGACGGAAGCTGAATTGGAAGAAATTGGCACCGTGCTACAAGTAGGTGATGGAGTAGCTAGAGTTTATGGCTTAACAAAAGTACAGGCAGGAGAGTTAATAGAATTTGAAAATGGACTCAAAGGCCTGGTACTTAACCTAGAAGAGGACAATGTAGGAGTTGTATTGTTTGGAGAGTCTCAGGGAATTAAAGAGGGTGATACAGTAAAGCGTACGCAATCAATCGCATCCATTTTTGTTGGTGACGGGATGTTGGGAAGGGTAGTAAATACCCTGGGAGAACCGATCGACGCTAAAGGGCCAATAAGTGGGGAAACCTATGAGATGCCCCTGGAAAGGAAAGCTCCTGGTGTTATCTATCGTGAGCCGGTGAGTGAACCTTTACAAACAGGGATCAAAGCCATCGATTCAATGATTCCAATTGGAAGGGGTCAAAGAGAATTAATCATTGGTGATCGCCAGACTGGAAAGACTGCAGTTGCTATTGACACCATTATTAATCAACGTGAATTCTACGACCGCGGCGAACCGGTACTTTGTATCTATGTAGCCTGTGCTCAAAAGGCCTCTACGGTAAAAGGGGTAGTACAAGCACTGGAAAAGGGTGGGGCAATGGCCTACACAGTAGTAGTAGCAGCAAATGCTTCGGATCCCGCACCTATGCAGTTCTTTGCACCATTTGCAGGGGCTGCAATTGGAGAGTTTTTTAGAGATACCGGAAGACCGGCATTAGTGGTTTATGATGATTTGTCAAAGCAAGCAGTAGCTTACCGTGAGGTATCACTGCTGTTGCGTCGTCCTCCGGGTCGAGAAGCATACCCTGGAGATGTATTTTATCTGCATTCGCGTCTTTTGGAACGAGCGGCAAAAATCAATAGAAATGATTCAATTGCTAAAAATATGAATGACTTGCCAGAGTCAATTAAGCATTTGGTAAAAGGAGGAGGGTCGCTGACAGCTTTACCTATCATTGAAACCCAGGCTAATGATGTATCAGCCTATATCCCAACCAACGTAATCTCAATTACTGATGGCCAGATCTTTCTGGAAACCAATTTATTCAACTCAGGTATACGTCCGGCAATTAATGTGGGGATTTCTGTTTCAAGAGTAGGAGGATCAGCCCAAATTAAGGCGATGAAGAAAGTGGCAGGGACTTTGAAACTCGATCAGGCACAGTTCCGTGAACTTGAAGCTTTCTCGAAATTTGGATCAGATCTGGATGCTGCTACCCAGCTGACTATTGATCGTGGACGAAGAAACCAGGAAGTACTTAAACAAGCTCAATATGCGCCGGTGCCCGTAGAACAGCAAATAGCACTAATTTATGCCTCTACCAGAGGGTATATGGACAAGGTGCCTTTGAACAAGGTAAAAGAGTACGAAAAGGAGTTCCTGATAATTATGACCACCCAACACAAGGACGTTATGGATAGCCTTCGGAGTGGGAAATTAGAAGAACATACACTGGAAGTCTTGAAAAAGGAAGCTGGTGATATGGCTAAAAAATTTACTAAATAGGCTTAAAAGATGGCCAGTTTAAAAGAAGTAAAAAGCAGAATAACATCAGTTACCTCCACCCAGCAGATCACCAAAGCAATGAAGATGGTGGCGGCCGCAAAGTTGAGGAGAGCACAGAATCGAATCATCCAAATGAGACCATATGCTCAAAAATTGTCTGATGTGCTTCAGAATGTGTCAGCGGACAATGATCGGGAAGTAGTCAACCCTTTTGCGGAAGAGCGGTCTGCTAACAAGATTTTATTAGTGGTAATTACTTCGGATAAAGGACTTTGCGGCCCATTTAACAGCAGCGTTTTGAAGGCGGCCAGCCGTCTAATCAATGAGAAGTATAGTGCTGTCAGTGATTCAGGAAACCTGACAGTGCTGCCAATAGGGAAAAAATCACTTGATTATTTTCGGAGAAAAGCATCAAACAGAATAGATGATTATGCCCTGCTGTTTGAAACACTATCTTTTTCTTATGTTCGCAAGGCGGTTGAGTATGTCATGGATGGGTTTGTTGAAGAGCAATTCGATCGAGTGGAAATAGTTTATAACGAATTTAAAAATGTAGCTACTCAAGTGCTCCGGATTGAACAATTTCTACCGCTCAGTTCTTCATCTAGTGAGGAACAGCAAGCGGCAGCGACTACTGACTATATTTATGAACCTTCGAAGGCTGAGATTATAGAGGATCTTATTCCAAAATCACTGAAGATGAAGTTTTATAAAGCCTTGCTTGAATCAAATGCTGCTGAGCA
>QIMC01000169.1 GCA_003232185.1 Flammeovirgaceae bacterium
CATCCGGTCGGCTTTTAAAGATCATCCCTGTTTTTTCTGTAGATGCAGAAAAAGCCTATGGGTTTAATGAAGAAACCAAACCAATGTTAAACACCTCATTTGGCTTTATTCCCTGGGACGACTCACACCATCCGGAATTATCGCAAACTGATGGTGTACCTGATGGCAGGTGGCTGTTTATTAATGGTAATAATACCCCACGTATTGCCAGGATAGATCTGTCTACCTTTGAAACTGTTGAGATTATTGAGATTCCGAATAGTGGTGGTAATCACAGTTCTCCGTTTATCACTGAAAACTCGGAATACATAGTGGCGGGTACCCGATTCAGTGTGCCGATTCCACAGGAAGACATTGCCATTGGATCATACAAGGAAAAATTCAAAGGCTCATTGACATATATATCACTTGACCAAGAAAGCGGAGAAATGTCTTTGGCGTTTCAGATCCTGGTTCCTGGATTCGATTATGATCTGGCTCATTCAGGTAAAGGAAAATCCCATGGTTGGACTTTCTTTACCACCTATAATACAGAACAGGCCAACTCCCTGAAAGAGGTAACGGCATCTCAGAATGACAAAGATTTCATAGCAGCGGTAAACTGGAAGAAAGCAGAAGAGTACCTGGCCCAAGGTAAGGGAATAGATTATCCCGCCAGTTATACCCATAATCTATACAAGGAAGAAACACATTCTGCCACTTCAGAAACAATTGAAGGAGTAAAAGTATTGATCCCATCTGAATGCCCTGGACTGATTTATTATTTACCTACTCCTAAATCACCTCATGGAGTAGATATCGATCCTACCGGAGAATATATTGTGGGCAATGGTAAGCTTTCAGCAGATCTTACTGTACACTCATTTGATAAAATGATCAAAGCCATTGAAAATAAGGCTTTTGATGGAGAAGTCGATGGCATACCCATATTGAAATTTGAAGAAGTAGTAGCGGGTACCGTACAAAGCGGGGGATTAGGACCTTTGCACACGGAATTCGATGATGATGGTAATGCTTATACCTCTTTCTTTATTTCCTCCGAAGTGGTGAAATGGAAAGTTGGTACTTGGGAAGTACTTGACAGGGTTCCTTGCTATTACTCCGTAGGTCATTTGATGATACCCGGAGGGGATTCTAAAAAACCCTGGGGAAAATACCTGGTGGCCTTAAACAAGATCACTAAAGATCGGTATTTGCCCACTGGCCCGGAACTCAATCACTCTGCTCAGTTATTTGATATTTCTGGAAATAAAATGGAGTTGTTACTGGATTTTCCCACGGTAGGTGAACCTCATTACGCTCAGGGTATACCGGCAGACCTGATTGCCCCCAGGAGTAAGAAATTGTTCAAATTAAGTGAGAATAATCACCCTCATGCTATTAAAAGTGAAGCTGAGACTAAGGTAGTCAGGGAAGGGGACGTAGTTAGGATCTATTTGACCTCTATTCGCAGCCATTTTGCACCGGACAATATAGAAGGAATCAAAGTGGGAGATAAAGTCTACTTTCACCTTACCAATTTGGAACAAGACTGGGATACTCCTCATGGATTAGGTGTGATGGGTGCTCGTAATTCAGAACTTTTGGTAATGCCCGGGCAGACAGAAACACTTTACTGGGAGCCTCAAAAGCCAGGCGTTTTTCCATTTTATTGCTCGGATTTTTGCTCAGCCTTACACCAGGAGATGCAGGGTTATATCAGGGTTTCACCAAAAAATTCCAACGTACCATTAAAATGGTGGTTAGGCGATAATCCATCCTAACTACTAGGAGTATTTGGAGGCAATGGATTATTCCTTTGCCTCCAAACCTACTCCGATAAACTTTTCTAATATGAAAAAATCACCTAATATATTGATGATTGTGGCAGCCTTGTTATTGCTGGTGTTATTTGTTGCACCTCTTTGGCGCATCACTCTGGAAGCCCCTCAATATCCTGAAGGCATTACCATGTACATATGGATCAATCAAATTACCGGTGATTCCGAATATACCCTCCAAAATATTAACATTCTTAATCACTATGTTGGAATGAAATACATCGAGCCAGATACTATCCCGGAACTGAAATACTTCCCTTATGTGGTGGGTGTCATGGCATTATTGGGCTTGCTGGCCGCCTGGGCTCCTTCGAAAGTTAGACTTGGCTGGGCAGTGTTGCTGTTATTGCTGGGCGCACTGGGTCTGTATGATTTTTATCTATGGGAGTATGACTATGGGCATAATCTGTCAGATACCGCCCCAATAAAGGTTCCGGGAATGGTCTATCAACCGCCATTGATTGGCTCAAAAATGCTTTTAAATTTTAAGGCAATCTCCTACCCACATTGGGGTGGCTTGGCGATGTTTGCCTCCCTTGTACTGGGTTTCGCCTCTCTTTGGACCGATAGAGCGGCTAAATCCCTATCGTCCTTTGGATTAACCAGAGTTACCAAAGCAGCCGCTGGATTAGCTCTTTTATTATTCTCTTGCTCAAAGGAGCCCCAGCCAATAAGTTATGGTGATGATGTTTGTCATTATTGCAAGATGACCGCAGTCGACGCCCGTTTTGGGGCAGAGTGGGTATCTGTGAAAGGGAAGAAATATAAGTTTGATGCAGTGGAATGCCTGCTTGCTTATTTGCAAAATATGGACAATAGCCTTACTTATTCCACCTGGGTTACACCATTTGATAGCCCTAAAAGTTTAATTGACTCAAAGACTAGTATATATTTGATTAGCAAAGAGATACCTAGCCCAATGGGCATGTATCTAACCGCTTTTGAAAATCATATTTCCGCCCAAGCTAGTCAACGGAAATATGGAGGTAAGCTGTACAATTGGGATGAACTGCAAAAGCATTTCGTGAAACTAGAAATAAACATTTGATATGATACGGTTGACTTTTATTGCCATATTATTAAGCACATCCCTGCTGGCGGATACCCTCAATGTGGTACCGGGCAGCAAGTTAGAAAGCATCAAAGTGGCACTAAATCTGGCGCGTGCTGGCGATGTAATTCAGATTGCCCCAGGGCTTTATCAGGAAGGACAGATAATAGTTGACAAAGCGGTTACTCTATTAGGAATCCAATATCCGATAATAGACGGATCAAATGAAAGTGAAATTATTACTGTTAAGGCCAATGGTGTTACCATAAGAGGCCTGCAAATTCAAAACGTAGGTACCAGCTACACCGAAGACAGGGCTGGGATTAAGCTTGATGGGGTCAGTGACTGTGTAATTCAAGATAACCGGTTGTACAATTGTTTTTTTGGAATTTACCTCAAACGATCGAATGACACCCGAATCATCAACAATGAAATAATCGGAGAGGCTCGCTTCGAGATGTCTTCAGGAAATGCCATCCATCTATGGTATTGTAAAAACATAAGTATTGTTGGTAATACCGTCAGTCACCACCGTGATGGGATATACCTGGAATTTGTGGACGAGTCATTCATATCTGGCAATACCAGTACCAATAATTTAAGGTATGGCTTGCATTTTATGTTCTCAGATCGTGATGAGTATACGCATAATGTATTTAAGGCCAACGGTGCAGGTGCAGCGGTGATGTTCTCTCGGGATATCATTATGCGAAACAATCTTTTTGAAAATAACTGGGGCACTGCGTCTTACGCATTGCTGCTCAAGGAGATCTATGACGGAGAAATTACTTCAAACACCTTTAAAACCAATACCGTGGGAATTTATGCTGAAAGTGTCAATCGATTGCTTATTAAAAATAACGATTTTAAAGCCAATGGCTGGGCCCTAAAAATCATGGGAAGCTGCATGGACAATAAGTTTACAGCTAATAATTTTTACACCAATACCTTTGATCTGACCACCAGTGGTAAGTCAGATTATAATACCTATACAGGAAATTATTGGAGCGAATACACCGGCTATGATTTGGATAAAAATGGCTACGGAGACGTTCCATATCGGCCGGTAAAAATGTTTTCTTACCTGGTAGCAAATGTGGATGCTTCAATCATTTTGTTAAGAAGTTTATTTATTGACATCCTAAATTTTGCTGAAAAAGTGACCCCGGTATTTATTCCGGAAGGTTTAGTGGATCCTAACCCTTTGATGAAACCAAGACCATGATCAAAATTAACAATCTTTGCAAATCGTTTGGTAAAAACCATGTACTCAAAGGGGTCGATATTTTGATTCCTGAAGGTAATATTACCGCTGTACTTGGACCTAACGGCTCTGGAAAAACTACCATTCTAAAAATTTTATTGGGACTGGTAAAGCCAGATAAGGGTAACGTATTTTGGAAACAACGCATAACCCATGGAGACTATAGTTATCGCAATAAGATAGGATATTTGCCGCAAATCGCCCGCTTTCCTGAAAATCTTAGGGTCAGGGAGCTTTTTTCAATGATTCAGGATATCAGGCAGCAACCTTCAGATTTAGAACCTCTATTAGATGCCTTCAAGCTAAGACCCTTACTAAATGATAGATTGCGGCATCTGTCCGGGGGTACACGGCAGAAAATCAATACCGTACTTACTTTCATGTTTGACAACGATCTGTTTATTCTGGATGAACCTACTGCGGGTTTGGATCCGGTAGCCATGATACAATTAAGGGAGATCATTGCCAGGAAACAGAAAGAAGGCAAGACCATACTATTTACCACCCACATAATGAGTTTGGTACAAGAAATGGCCCAGCAAATAATATTCTTGCTGGATGGAAGAATCTACTTTCAAGGCTCCGTACAGGAGTTACAAAAACTTCACGGAGAACATAATGTGGAGCGGGCAATAGCCCGGATATTGGAAGTCAATGAACATGAAGGTGTACTCGACTCGGTTCAACCCACCGCTAGCACATTATAAGCCATGATAAAGACCCTAAAATATAGCTTCTATGATCTGGCCAGATCGAACTGGACCTATTTGTATATGTTATTTTATTTGCTTACTGCTCTGTCTTTACTCTTTCTGAGCAATGACCTGTCCCGGGTCATCGTCAGCTTGATGAATATTATCATCGTGCTCACGCCCCTGATTGGAATGATGCTGGGCACCATGTACTACTACAACACCCGTGATTTTGCTGAGTTGCTATTGGCTCAACCTATTCAGAGAAAGTCGGTTTTCTTAGGCCAATACCTGGGTCTGTCATTGTCAATGACCCTCAGTTTTTTGGTGGGCTTAGGCATCCCATTCATTATATATGGTGTGTTGGTGTCTTCAGAGGTATGGAACTTTTCCATGTTATTGCTGGTGGGCGTATTACTGACCCTGGTTTTTGCCGCGCTGGCATTCCTGGTGGCTGCGATGTTTGAGAATAAAATCAAAGGATTTGGGGTTGCCATCGTGGTTTGGTTGTCCCTGGCGGTGGTCTATGATGGACTGTTTTTATTGGCTATGATGTTGTTTGAGTCATATCCACTGGAAAATGCGGCACTGGGAATAACCTTGCTCAACCCAATAGATCTATCCCGGATCCTCATTATGCTTAAGCTGGACATTTCCGCTTTATTGGGTTATACCGGTGCAGTTTTCAATAAATTCTTTGGCACTTCGCTGGGGTTGTTGGTCTCACTTGGTGCACTTTCGCTGTGGGTATTGGCCCCATTGGGTTTATTCTTAAGGGTGGTGAAGCATAAAGATTTTTAATTACATACGAACTTTTATAAATATAGAGTCATGAAAACTTACAAAATTATTCCTTTGTTATTAGCCCTGTTAATAATTCAATGTACCGGACCGGATCAGAAACAAACTGATACCATGAAAGTAACTGCCACACTTCCAACGGCAGGCGGTCAGGCTTATGTAGTTGACGATGTGTCAGCAATGAATATTGTCCAAATTGCCGCCAGTTCAGATGATCACACCACCTTGGTGGCAGCGGTTGAAGCCGCAGGATTAGTTAATGTATTGGCCAACAACGGCCCACTAACCGTATTTGCTCCCACCAATGAAGCTTTTGAAAAGTTACCTGAAGGCACGGTGGAGTACTTGTTGAAACCTGAGAATAAAATGGAACTGGTTAATTTAATTCACTTTCATGCTGCACCGGGTACTTACAAAGGCGATCTGCTTAAAGATGACATGCTGCTATATCAGGCCCAGGGAGACAAAGTTTTGATTGAAAGACATGAAGACGGGTCCATAACTGCGAACGGGGCAAAGATACTGGCTACCATTGATGCGACCAATGGTGTGGTCCATGTGGTGGACCAGGTGCTACTACCTCCGGAGAAGAGCTCGAATCCATAATTATTGTTTGTTGTACTTTAAATTGACATCCAAAGAAAATCCTAGTAGATTAACGGCATCAAGCTAATGAAAATGGAATGCAATTGATCACTATTGATCAAAACCTGAAATGCTTTCATTGCGGAGATGAATGCGATGCAAGGCCCGTTCAATTTGAAAGTAAAAGCTTTTGCTGTAACGGGTGCCAATCTATATACGAGATTATAAAGGAAAGTGACTTAAGTGAATATTATTTGCTTGAGATAGCTCCTGGGTTTCGTCGAACCATTGATGATCATAAATTTGGGTATTTGGACAATCCCAAAATTGGACAAAAACTGCTAGACTTTTCTTCGGACAACCTGGAAAAAATAACGCTTTCAATTCCAGATATACACTGTAGTTCTTGTGTATGGTTGCTTGAAAACCTCCGCCGGTTACATCAGGGGGTACTGTCTTCCAGGGTTAATCTTAGCGAACGCGAGCTACTTGTTGATTTTGATCCCAATGCTTTATCGCTGCGTCAGCTGGTGGAGCTGTTAGCTTCTATTGGATATGAGCCATTGATCAACCTGGAAGATCGTCAACAGAAAAGTATCAAGAACTCCAGTCGAAGCCTCATATTAAAAATTGCCGTAGCTGGCTTCTGTTTTGGCAATATCATGCTCCTGAGTTTTCCTGAATATCTGGGATTGGATTTTGGACTGGATAAAGAGCTGGCAACCTGGTTTTCCGGGATTATGTTGTTGCTTTCATTACCGGTGTTGTTCTATTGTGCCAGTGGGTACTTTGTCTCCGCTATACAAGGCATAAAACAGCGATATCTCAATATCGATGTACCTATAGTCCTCGGGATTCTAGCGTTAGCGGGCAGGAGTTATTACGAGATATTATTAGGCATAGGTCAGGGATATTTGGATAGCCTTGCCGGTTTGTTGTTTTTATTACTGATTGGCAGGTGGTTTCAAAACAAAACCTATTCCAACTTGTCCTTTAACAGAGATTTTAAATCCTATTTTCCATTAGCTGTTACCAGAATTCTTAATAGTACTGAAACATCGGTACTATTAGATGAACTGGAAGTTGGCGATATAATTTTGATTAGAAATAAAGAATTGATTCCCGCAGACAGTATTCTATTGGATCAAATGGCCATGATAGATTATAGTTTTGTTAGTGGAGAATCAAGGGCAATTACCAGGCATAAGGGAGATCATATTTTTGCAGGAGGTAGACAAATAGGATTAAAAGCCAGATACGAGATTATCAAACCTGCTTCTCAGAGCTACCTGACCCAATTGTGGAACCACAAAGCATTTAAGAAAACAAAATACGATCCACGAGAATATTTAATCAACGGTATCAGTAAGTACTTTACTGCGGTTATTCTGGTTATTGCTATTGTGGCTGCAGCCTATTGGTGGATGGTGGACCCCACTAAATCGGTTTTCGTATTTACATCAATATTGATTGTAGCTTGCCCTTGTGCGTTGGCTATGGCAACTCCATTTACTTTGGGAAATGTCATGAGGATATATGGAAAAAATATGTTGTATCTAAAAAATGCACAGGTGGTAGATCGAATGGCTGGAATAAGCATGCTAATCTTTGACAAGACAGGAACATTGACGCAACCTGGTTCGGTACTAACCTGCTCCACCAATCTTAGTGAAAGTCAGGCTCAGTTGCTGGGCGCGCTAACTGCTCAATCCAGCCACCCGGTAAGCCAGGACATTCAAGTGTATCTGAAAAAATTTACCAAAAAAAATGAAGATTGTGAGCTTAGGGAATATCATGAACAATTCGGGCTAGGTATATCGGCAATAATCAATGGTCATCTTCTAAAGCTTGGTAGTGCTGAATATGTTGGCAATAAGGGTGCCCTGGGATACGATGGTCCCTATTTTTCAATTAATGGTCAGCTGGTAGGTGCTTTTAATCGATCAAATCGATTTCGAGCAGGCCTGGCTGATCTATTTGAACAGTTGAGCAAAATCTTTAAATTGGTGTTGCTGTCAGGTGATAGTGATATAGACAGACCGAAATTGTCAAACCTGTTTCCATCGGAAGAGTCATTGCATTTTGGACAAAAACCATTAGATAAACTTGAGTTTGTCCAGAAGTTACAGCAAAGTGGAGAGAAAATTATGATGTTGGGTGATGGACTTAATGATGCAGGGGCGTTGCAAAAAAGCGACGTAGGTATTGCAGTAAGTGAGCGGCCCCATCAGTTTACTCCAGCCTCAGATGGAATTCTCCATGCATCAGCAATTCCTAAATTGTACTCTTTTATTAAGCTTGCCCGGTGGTCACAGATAATAATTATACTCGGTTTTGGACTTTCTTTCTCATATAATCTGGTTGGTTTGTCGTTTGCAGTATCAGGAAATTTAACCCCACTTATGGCTGCTATTCTTATGCCTCTTAGCAGTATTTCCGTAGTTTTATTTGCTACAGCATCCGTAAAATTGACTTCAACTAAATTGAAATTACTTTGATATGCTGCTGATAGTCGGATTGATATTGATCAGTTTAACTTTGGCTCTGGGGTTCCTGGGAGCTTTCTTCTGGGCAGTTAAAACCGGGCAGTATGACGATACAGAAACGCCTTCCAGAAGAATATTATTTGATAATAAAACCACTAAAAATGAACCCATCATTAAAAACTGACTTATGTCATTATCCAGACAACATTTATCATTTAATGAGATTATCAAGTCCTCTAATTTGATTGCATCATTTTCTATTCCCAAACCATAAAACTATGGCCCTAGAGCAATTCCAATACGACAATAAAATTGTAAAATACTTTTCCCTGGCTACTATAATATTTGGGCTGATCGGGATGTTGGTGGGGTTAACCATAGCCATTCAACTATTTTACCCTTTGTTTAATTTCGACCTCCAGTATACTACGTTTGGGCGGCTGCGAC
>QIMC01000043.1 GCA_003232185.1 Flammeovirgaceae bacterium
AATCTGTATCCGGATTATATTGGCAGTGTACACAGTTGCCTGGAAATAGCCGCGTGTGGATCGGCCTCTTATACCATTGACGGTATTTTCATGAGTTAGTAAATCTCCCAGATCCTGATGTCTGATATGTTTTAAACTATCCTTCTTTATTTCCATAATGATCCACAATGCTGATGAAATAGCTTTTAGATTTGTCACCTGTTAACTTAGAAAATACTACTGTGTCCGAATATTTAATTAGGTAAGAGGGATCCATCTAAATTATTAATTTACAATATAAATAATAGAAATATCTTTAAGTTTGACGAAAAGTAATTGATTATTGGGAAAGAGTGATGCCATATTGTGGAACAAACTAATAACGGGGGACAAAATTGCGTTCGACAAAATTTACTATAGGTATATCAGTGTACTATATAATTATGGCAGGAGATTTACCCGAAACAAGGAGCTAGTAGACGATTGTATCCAGGAATTATTTACAAATTTATGGGTAAAACGCAACAATCTTGGTAGCACGAATAGTATAAAGCCTTACTTGTTGGTTTCCTTAAAAAGGCGAATTTTGCGACAGTTAAGTATTGAAAGGAAAAGCGTCAGTTTTGATCAATTGAATGATTTCCGCCTCGAATATTCAGTAGAAAAGAGAATAATTGAAGAAGACCGCCAAGCTATAAGTGTTTCACGAATGAACCAAAACTTGGCAAAACTTACCCCAAAGCAACGGGAGGTCATACATCTCAAATTTTATGAACAGTTGTCCTATGTTGAAATTGCTCAAGTGATGCAAGTAGAAGTAAAGGCAATTTACAAGCTTATGGCCCGTGCCATAAATAGCCTTAGGGCAGATTTCATCACTATGGCAATGTTCATCATCTGCAGGTTATGACTTTGATGTACTAGACACACACCAAAGTCATAGACTGATGATCTAGTCTTGAAGGCTATCAGCCAACACCATCTCATTTCTAATAATCTACCGCTGTTAGTAGTTACTTGCTGACCCTGTGGAGTTATGGTTTATTGAATTTACCGCTTGCATATATGTATCGATCTTTATATCTAAAAAAAAATCTAAATCCATGGGGTAATAAATACCAGTTGATGTATTTACCTATTATACAAGAGTATAATATCATATGAAAATATTTGATGATGATGACACCAAAATGAGCCAAGACGAAGAATTATTCAACAAATTGGTCCAGGATGAATCGTTCATTTTGTGGGTTTATAATGGTGAAAGCAAGCAATGGTTGGAGTGGATATCAAATAATCCAGACAAGAATGATGTTTGTGAAAGTGCAAAGCGCATGATTCTCTCCATGAAATTCAAATCAGAGACCCTGCCAAATGACAGGATTGAATATATCAAAAATAATATTGAAGACAATATTATCATACGGGAGGATCAAAGCTCTTCAAGTCGGTCACAATGGAGTTCATGGGTAAGAAGAGCAGCCGCAGTATTACTTATAGTCTCTGTCACATCGGTTATTTTTTTTATTTTATATAATTCATTAACTACTACTTCTACCCTGAGCATTCAGAACATTGAAAAATCAACTCATAAGGGACAGAAGCTCAATATGAATTTACCTGATGGCACAAAAATTACCTTAAACTCCAGAAGTAAAATATCTTATAATCTTCCGTTTAAGAACAACGAACGAATTGTAATACTAGAAGGAGAGGCGTTTTTTAATGTGGTAAAAGATTCATTAAGACCATTTAAGGTAATATCTGGAGAGGTAATAACAACAGTACTCGGCACAAGTTTTAATATTAAAAATATAGCAGGTGAAGGAGTAGAGGTATCACTGGTAAGTGGTCGGATTGCAGTAGAAAATGAACGATCGGAGTCGGTGATTTTGAAACCGGGGGAAATGGCTATATCTGGAAGAACAGGAAAAATAGAGTTGAGCGATTTTGACTATTTCGAAATGATTTCGTGGAAAGATGGGGTTCTTGTTTTCAATAATGCAAATCTATCGGAGATAGTTGAAAAGTTGGAAGGTTGGTATGGTGTTAGTATAAAGATAAGCGGAAGGGTTGAAGAGGATTTTCATTACACTGCAAAGTATGAAGATCATACCCTGAGTGAGATATTACAGGGAATAGCCTTTGTTAAGGATCTTCAATATTCAATAGAAGGAGATGTTGTGGAAATAAATTTCAAACCGATAAAATAAAACATAATGCCTATGACAATAAGAAACGAATAAAAAAAGAGCCTATGGATGGTTACACATCACATAGGCTGAAAATCCGTAAATTTTCTACTAAAATTATCTAAAATTATGAATTTAAAAACATTACAGCAAATAATTATTGATATGTCACGGAAAATGTTATATGCAATTATAATAAACTGCTTAGCATTCTCAACGATCTATGCGATTGATCTAAATGGACAGGAAATAAAAAGTGTAAGACATACCCAGGTGGAATTGCATTTAAAGGATGCAACTTTATTAAAGATATTTAAAGAGATCGAATCGAGAACCAGTTACACGTTTGCATTTCAGAAGGAAGACTTGAACAAAAAAGCACGTATATCAATAAGCTTTAAAAATGTAAGCGTTGCCGATGTGTTGATGGAAATATCAAGACAGGCAGATTTGAAGTTCAAGCAGATAAACAATACGATACACATTTCAAAAAAGGTCCCGAACGGTTGGCAAAATGATGTGATAGAAGTGGATATTGATGAATACATCACGGTTACAGGTCGTGTCACATCGGTAGAAGACGAGGGCATTCCGGGTGTAAATATCATAGTAAAGGGATTATACCAGGGAACAGTTACTGACATTCAGGGGAATTATTCATTGGATGTTCCGGATGAAAATTCCATACTGGTCTTTAGTTTTGTTGGCTATCTTAGTCAAGAAGTATTAGTAGGTAATCAGACTATAATAGACTTGGTTTTGGCAGCAGACGTAACATCACTTGAAGAAATAGTTGTTACCGGATACGGTACACAGGAGAAGAAAGAAATTACCAGTTCCGTTGCAAGTGTTAAAGAAGATGATTTTAATGTTGGTATGGTCAATAGTCCCGCACAACTTATTCAAGGTAAGGTGGCCGGATTAAACATTGTGAAGGCAGGTGGAGATCCCAATGATCCTTATACAATTCGATTGAGGGGAGTTTCTACTGTCGGTGCCAACCAGGAACCCCTGATAGTGATTGATGGTATTGTGGGCGGTTCGCTTGACCAAGTGGACCCGGCTGACATTGCGTCTATGGATATCTTAAAAGATGGTTCAGCGGCGGCGATTTATGGAACAAGGGGTTCCAGTGGTGTAATAATAGTGACCACAAAGACAGGTAAGGCAGGAAGATTAAGAGTGGATTACAATGGTTCCGTATCTTTTGATAACATAGATAGAACTATGAATTTCATGAATGCAAGTGAATACAGATCACAAACGGGAGCCGTGGATTTAGGATCTGATGTTGATTGGCTGGATCAGGTAACTCAGACAGGAATTTCCCAGATTCATAATCTTTCCATGTCCGGCGGGACAGAAAGTACCACCTATAGGGCTTCGATTAATTTCAGGGATGTTATGGGAATGGCCATTAACACAGGTTTTCAGCGGATCAACGGACGACTGAACCTAACCCAGAAGGCATTGAATGATAAAGCTACATTTACTGTAAACCTGGCACATACCAACAAGGATGCCCAGTTTGGATTTAAACAGGCTTTTAGATATGCTATAGCATCGAACCCCACATTACCGGTATTGTTCGATGGGACTGCAGGATTGACCGATATCGGTGGATATGCTGAAAGGGACATTTTTGATTATTGGAACCCCAGATCCATCGCGGACCAATCCATAAATGAAGGTACTGATATAAGTACTGTCGGTCAGTTGCGTTTTGAGTACAACTTCTCGGATGTCATCAATGGTCTGAGAGCGACACTTGCTTATTCACAACAAGTTGACTCCGAGTTAAGAGGATTTTACTTTCCTTCAACCGGTAAGTTTGGAAATGGCAACGCTAACAACGGAAATGCAGTACGCACCACTGAACAGCGGCAGAATCAACTGTTTGAGACCACAGTAAATTGGGATGGGAGTGCTGGCAACACAGATATTGCGGTATTAGTAGGGTATTCTTACCAGGATTTCGTTACTGAGGGGTTTGCAATGGCTGGAGGTCAATTCCTGACCGATGAATTTACTTATAACAATATGTCAGCTGCTCAAGACTTTGATAATGGTCTTGGAAGTGTTGCGAGTTATAAAAACTCACATAAGTTGGTGGCGTTTTTCGGAAGAGTGAACCTGAACTTTAATGGCACCTGGTTTCTGTCAGCAAGTGCCCGTCAGGAAGGATCATCTCGATTTGGTGAAAATAACAAATGGGGCCTTTTCCCCGCCATCAGCGGTGCGGTTAACCTAACCAATCTGTTCAGTCTTGGGGGGTTTGACGATTTAAAATTCAGGGCAAGTTTTGGTCGGACCGGGGCAATTCCAGGAGAATCTTATATTTCTCTCCAAAGATTTGGTCCCAGGGGCAATTTCTTTTTTGATGGAGCATACGTTCCAAGTTATTCCCCTGTGAGTAATTCCAATCCCGACCTGGCCTGGGAAACAAAAGATGAATTTGATTTCGGAGTGGATTTTGTGCTATTCAATGGAAAACTGAGTGGTACGCTTGATTATTATGTGCGTACCATTACAGATATGATCCTTCCGGTAAATGTGCCTGTCCCTCCTAACTTGTTTCAAACAACACAGGTGAACATCGGTGAATTACGTAGTAATGGATTTGAATTTGCCATAAACTGGAATGCTGTTAATTCTTCAAGTATTACATATGACCTGGGATTTAACTTCTCAACGTTCAATACCACCGTTGAAAGTCTAACCTCAGGGAACCTTTCATTTGGTGAAGGTGGAGTTTTGTTCAGAGCTCCAATGGGCGCTCCCGGACAGAGCGATGTACGACTTGTTAGGGTAAAGGAAGGAGAACCTTTGGGTGATCTTTGGGGACCCGTTTGGGATGGCAGCAGCGTTGATGCCAATGGTGTTCCAATAATGAACGACCTTGATGGTGACGGAATAGACTGTAGCTGCGACGACGACCGGCAGGTGATCGGTAATGGACTGCCGGATTTCTCCCTGGGTTGGAACAATTCCTTCACATTTGGTGGAGGGTGGGATGCTAACCTGTTTTTCAGAGGGTCATTCGGACATGATCTATTAAACAGTTATAGAGGATTCTACGAAAACCTGGAATCCACAACAGTCGCCAATTGGAACGTGGTAAATACTAAAGCTTTTAATCCCGATGTTAGAAAGGCAGTGGTAAACAGTGTGCATGCTGAGAATGCCAGTTTCTTTAAATTGGATAACATGTCTATAGGCTACAACTTTGATATGGCCAACAGTGATACATTTAGTAACGCTAGACTGTACGTAGCAGGCCAGAATTTGTTTACCATAACAAATTACACAGGAATTGATCCTGAAGTAAGATACGTGGATAGACCGGCAAATGAGCTTTTCAACATAAATAATCCTGATAATCCTGGTGATGCACTGTCTCCCGGTATTGAAAGAAGAAATACTTATTTCACTGCCAGAACCATCACCATAGGTCTAACCGTTGGGTTTTAATAGAATTAATTGTTTAGATAAATGAAAAACATGAAAAATACAATAAAGAAATTTTCGATACTTTTACTGGGGCTAATATTCGTAGTCCCTGCATGTACTGATTTGGATGAGGAATTGTTCAGTGAGGTAACTGATGAGAACTTTTTTCAAACAGAAGAGGAATTCATCGCGGCATTAGGGTCGGCATATTCCGCTTTTAGTGGTTTGGGAAACCATGCAAATGTGTGGACCAACAGCGAGCTGTCCAGTGATGAAATTGTGGTACCCGCCAAAGGTGGTGATTGGTTTGACGGTGGTGTGTTGATTGAAGTTCACCGGCACCAGTTCACACCTAGCAACCCATTTTTCAATAATGCCTGGAACCAGATTTATGGAGGTATCAGTACTACCAACCGATTGATATTCCAATTTGAAGAATTGAAGGCTGCCGGTAATCCCGATGCGGAAGCTTTTATTTCAGAATTAAGAGGGGTCAGGGCATTGTGGTACTATTGGGCACTTGATGCTTTTGGTAATGTTCCTCTATCCATCGATTTTACTGATGAAACACCTTCTGCCAATAATACTGATTTCGAATCTGGACGTCGGGAAGTATTTAATTTTATCGAGACCGAATTGAATGAAATTATTCCGTTGCTCAACCCGAATGTTGGTGGAACAGCTTATGGTAGAATGAACCAGGCTACGGCTTACGCTTTACGAACCAAGTTGTATCTTAATGCCGAAGTTTTTAGCGGTACACCTCAGTGGGATAAGGTTATACTTGACGCAGACAAGGTAATGGAGTTTGGTTATTCACTAGCACCAGTTTATAGCGATAATTTTATTATAGAAAATCAAGGCTCTCCGGAAAATATCTTCGTTGTGCCTTATGACAAGGTGTTTGCCACAGGATTTAACTGGGTGGTGATGAATTTACATTTTGCCTCCCAGAATACTTTCAATCTGACGTCACAGCCTTGGAACGGATATCAAGTGGTGGAAGAATTCTACAACTCCTACATAGATCCTATTGGTAATCCCGGTCCCCAGGGTCCGGTTTGGAGAGGCCTGGCAAATTTTGATCCCAATGACGATACCACCCCAAACGGAGTAGGCACCCTGGATTTGCGGCTTTCTAATTTCCTGGTAGGACCTCAGTTCAAATCTGATGGAACTCCTATAGAGGACCCCGGGTTTGAAGGGGAAGGTACAGCTTCACCCGACCCGGACGGGGCCCGGGTGAATTTTACGCCTCAGAGTAATGAGCTTTTCCCTAATGGTTGGCGACAGGGTGGCGCCAGGAACCAGAAATATCAATATGAGATGGGTGGTACCAGTAACATGTCAAATGATTTTGTTATTTTCCGTTTGGCGGACATTATGCTCTCAAAGGCTGAAGCTATGTTAAGAATGGGTGAAGCTGCCGATGCATTGGATATTGTAAATCAAATAAGGGTTCGTGCGGATGTGACTCCTTATGGCACACTTACTTTGGATAACCTCTTTGATGAGCGAGGTCGTGAAATGTTTGCAGAGATGACCCGAAGACAAGACCAGATTAGATTTGGTAAGTTTGGCGATGCATGGTGGGAGAAGGAAGCTTACTCACAAGACGGGTCTCAATACCTTGTTTTTCCTATTCCTCAGGTGGCTATGGATGCTTCAGCAGCATTAACTCAAAATCCGGGGTACTTTTAGGGTAGTAAAATAGCATTATATAAAAAAGCAAGTGATATTATCACTTGCTTTTTTATATAATGCGTTTATGAATGTTTGCTTGTATATCTGCCGATTATGAGGAATTTATTCCTGACCATTTGCTTGTTGGGTCTGGTTATTTTTTCCAATTGCACTGATCCATCAGAAACAGTTCAATTGTTTATACCGCTCCCATTTGAAAGTTCGGGCATTGAATTCACAAATTCCCTCAAACACACAGAACATTTAAATCCCTACACATTCAAAAATTTTTATAACGGAGGTGGTGTTGCCATTGGTGACATCAATAATGACGGTCTGTCCGACATATTTTTTAGTGGGAACATGGTCTCAAATAAGCTTTATTTAAATAAAGGCAATTTGAAATTCCAGGATATCACTATTAGTGCCAACCTTGAAAGCAAAGATGTCTGGAGCACAGGTGTAAGTATGGTAGATATCAATGCTGATGGGCTGCTTGACATATATGTTTGCAAATCCGGACCCCCCGAGGGGAATAAACGGTACAATGAGTTATTTATTAATAATGGTGACCTGACATTTACCGAGCAGGCTAAAATATATGGACTTGATAATATCGGATTGTCTGTTCATGCTGCCTTTTTTGATTACGACAAAGATGGAGACCTAGACTGCTATTTGCTAAACAATGCAATAAAGTCAATCGGTTCATTTGAAATTTTAAAAGATAAACGGTTAAAGCCTGATTCCCTGGGTGGTAACAAATTGTTTAGAAATGATGATCTATACTTTAATGATGTCACCCTGGTGTCAGGTATTTACTCCAGCGAAATTGGATTCGGCCTGGGTGCAACGGTGGGTGATATTAATAATGATGGTTGGCAGGACATATATATATCTAATGATTTTTTTGAAAAAGACTATCTATATATTAACCAGCAAAACGGGACTTTTAAAGATCAATTGGAGGACTATGTGAAAGAGATTTCTATGGGGTCTATGGGTGCAGACCTGGCTGATATCAATAATGATGGAAATCCGGAGTATTTTGTTACTGAAATGCTGCCTGAAAAGAGGGGCCGTCAGGTGACAAAGACATTTTTTGAATCTTGGAATGAACAAAAGAATGCCCAAAACAAGGGTTATTATAATCAATTTGGACGTAATGTGCTTCAATTAAATAATGGCGATGGCACTTTTAGTGAAATCGGAAGATACGCGGGGGTGGATGCCACAGACTGGAGTTGGTCATCTTTAATTTTTGATATGGACAACGATGGCCTGAAAGATATTTTTATTGCCAACGGCATATATAAAGACCTGCTTGACCTGGATTATTTGAACTTTATGAATGACGCCTCCAGGGTTCGTGATATTATTGAATCAAATGACAGTACTATCAAGTTGATAATTGATATGATGCCATCGGAGGCCATTCCCAACTATGTTTTTCTAAACAATGGCGATCTGACCTTTACCAATAAAGCCCCTCAATGGGGCATGCAAGAACCGACTTTCTCTAATGGGTCTGCCTACGCCGATCTGGACAATGATGGCGACCTTGACCTGGTGGTAAATAACCTCAATATGATATCGATGGTCTATGAAAATCGATCAAGGCAGTTGCTGCCGGATAGAAATTACCTGGCATTGAAACTAAAAGGGCTGGGTGCAAATACCATGGCGATTGGAGCTAAAATTCGGCTATATATCGGTGATGAGATAATTTACCAGGAGCAAAATCCCATGAGAGGCTTTGAATCTACCGTTGATTATAAGTTAGTACTAGGTTTGGGGACAACAAACAAAATTGACAGC
>QIMC01000158.1 GCA_003232185.1 Flammeovirgaceae bacterium
GGGCTAAAGCCATCAGAATTAAAAGGATTGGTATCATCACCGGTTGACAAGAACAAATTACCATCAGGTCCAAACTGAATAGACCCACCGGTATGGCAGCACTCTTCTCGCTGAACGCCAACCTGAAACATTACTATTTCGCTGTCCATGATCAATTCCTCACCCACTAGCTCGAAACGGCTGAGGTTTTGTACATCATCATCGCCTTGTGGAGAATAGTAAAGATAGATCCAATTATTATTAGCATAATCGGGATCTAAAGCAAACCCCAGTAGGCCATCTTCATGTTTGCCTTTTTTTCCTTTTCCCAGGTAAACATCGAAATGTTGGATTAGGATGGTACTGTCAATATCTGGTTTGTACATTTTTAAATTCCCCTTTCGCTCAATTAATATCACCCGACCATCAGGCAATACTTCCAATTCAAGAGGTTCATCGAAATTATAGTCCAAAACCACTTTGCTAAACCTGTTCTCATCGGGTAAGGGCTCAAATCTGGCAAGGGAATAATCCAACGGTTTGGCATCTCCGATAGCATAACTGATTCCTCCTGAAAGTATTTCCAGAAACTCAGGTTCAGTATAAGTTTCGTCGGTATGTCCAAATCCGGTATAGAACGCGCGACCACCGTCATAATCGTGGTACCAGGTTATGGGATGAAAATCACCATTTGTGCCTCCTTCGTAGGTACTTTCATCGATGGTGATCAAGATATTCAGATCTGGGTTGATATTTTTGTAGTTATAGAACTCGTCAATCTTTTGAAACGAGTCAGCAAGGGATTCAGCAGCGATGTGACCGTGATCAATAACATCACAGGTGGCTTCGCGAACATTGGGGTCGTTGGGGTGGCTATCAAAATAGGCTCCCACTAGTTTCCCATACCAGGGCCAATCATACTCGGTGTCCGCTGCCGAATGTATTCCTACAAACCCACCGCCGGCCTGAATATATCGTTCAAAATGGGATTGCTGTTGATAGTTCAATATATCTAAGGTAGTATTCAAAAAAATCACCGCACTGTATTGGGACAGGTCTTCCTGATTAAACACATTGGCATTTTCACTGGTGTCAACCTTAAAGCCCTCACGAAGGCCCATTTCCATAATTGCTTGTTTACCAGCAGGTATGGAGGTGTGTACCCAACCTTCAGTTTTACTGAAGACCAGCACTTTTTTTTCACGCTCCTGTCCCTTTTGACACCCCAGAAAAGCCACCCCCAGGATGATCAACATCAAAAAATTAAATTGTTTCATAAGATTTTATAAATGCTTTATTTTAATATTTCTAAACCATACACGGTCGCCATGATCCTGAAGGGCGATGTGTCCACGCTTCGATTTGCCAAACCCCTGCATATCTTTGAATTTACTTTTAGCAACCATTAAGTCCCACTCGCTGGTATGCATTTCATAGGTTACCAACTCATATCCGTTCAACCAATGGCTGATTTTTCCCGCCTTTGACACAAGCCGTAGCTGGTTCCATTCTCCTGGCCCATTAGCGGCTACAAACTTACAAGCGATCATATCGTATAAATCTGAAGATCGATGGGTTTCGATCCGGCCATCAGCATGTCTTAAATTGTCCAAAATTTGTACCTCCGGGCCGGTTTGCCAGGGATGGTCGTATTCATCACCCTCTACCACGTTATACATGATGCCACTATTGCCTCCTTTTTCGATCTTCCATTCAAGGGTCAGCTCATAATCCTCATACTCGCCGTCGGTTACGATATCTCCACCACCATAAACTTTTCCATCTACCTTGTTGCGATTATCCAGGGTTAAGCAGTGGTCCCTGACTTTCCAGGCTGAACCAATTTGATCACTGTTGAAGTTTCTCCATCCCAGAGTGGTTTTCCCATCAAATAGCAGTTGCCATCCGTTTTCAATTTCGTCTGGTAATAGTGTGTTATGCTTTTGGGCCAATACAGGATTTTTGAAGCCAAAGTCATCGGATGGGATTCCATTCAGGGTATACCAGGCTTCGGTAGTCCAGAGTGATTGCTTTTCAATGCTCCGGAATGGTTGAATAATCCGCACATGGACAACATGCCCGGCTTTCAGTTCAGGGATTTCTAAAAATACCTTTTTACGGTCCTCTGAAATGTGAATACTGTTTATCTCCAGAGTTTCCAGATCCAGTTTAGGCCCGCCATAGTTTTTAGTTGGCAAATAGTACCATTGTTGTAGCTGGTATTCTTCCACCCGATTACCACTTCCAGCTTCTATGGGAGCAGTGAACTCAAGTTCCAGTCCATTTGTCTTGGCTCGAACCGCCAACATTTCAAAAGTTACTTGCTCATTGTAGGTCAACTTTTGAAGGCCGTACCACTGTTCACCATCGTCATTCCAGTTGCCGGTAGATCCAACACCACCTACATAAAGGGCACCATCAGGCCCCCAGACCAGACGGTTGACGCCAGCTTCCAACCCTTGCATAAAACGGAACACAGCACCCTGGTATTGCCCATTTATTGTCTCAACGAATACACGTTTTATACCGCCATGGGTCACCTCACCATGGATCATTTGTCCCTGATAAGGTCCGATGTTTATGGCCACTGGCATTGAGGGGGAGTTCCCAATTTCATCTTGAGGCAGCCAAACCACTGGTGGGGTCTCAGTCAGTCCTTCAGTCCCTTTAAAATCGACTGATCTTGACCCGTACCAGACGCCTTCCTGAAGATGTACAATTTTACTGCCCGGTAGCCAGTCACCTTGATTGTCTGCAATAAATAGCTGATCATCGACTCCGGTACCGATCCCGTTGGGAGTCCTTAACCCATGTGCAATGAATTCCAGGGTTCCATCATCCTTGGAGATTTTAATGGCTTTGCCACGGTCCGGAATTTGTGGCTGGGTACTGGCCCCTCCGGGATTGATAGCTGTGGCAAGGGTAGCATAGAAATATCCCTCCTGGTATTCCAGTCCAAAGGCAAACTCGTGAAAGTTTGCCGATACCCTCCAGTCATCACATACGGTCCGGTATTCATCAATGATCCCGTCTCCATCGTGGTCGATCAGCTTGGTAAGTTCTTGCTTTTGAAGTACATATATTTCGTCATCAACCACCTTCAATCCCAGAGGTTCTGCCAAACCGGTGGCTATCCTGGTTACTTTGATGCTTTCAGGGTCATCCCCCTGAACTCCTTTTAGCAAATAAACCGGTCCCAGGCTATCCCAGGTGGATACTACCAGCGTCCCATCAGATAAAAAATCCAATCCACCAATTCGCCCCTGAAATTCATCGGGTCTTGCCTGTGCAAGGTCGAAACTAGGATGAACGGAAGTTAGTTTGGTCTGATCACCGGGTATATTTCTCACCAACATCCTGCGGGGAATATGTGGCACAGCTTCTTTAATTTGATTTCCGTGGTGGGTAAACTGCTTTCCTGGAACAATCTCATACTTGTCAGCTCCATGTGGGGCCCATTGAAGAGATACCACGCCGTCACCTGCACCGTTGAAGTAAACTACCCTGATTTCATTGCCTCCTGCTTGAAGAATTATTTCTCCATCCCTGGCTTGAGTGCCATGGAACCCACCATTATCAATTACCAAACGATCATTGATATATAAGAAAGAGCCATCATCACTGACCAGCCTGAAGTCGACATTAGTTTCCTCCGAAACATTTATTACCCCGGAATATTCAACCAGTAAGTTGCTGTTTAGACTGCCAAAATCAGCTAGATCCATCACATGTATGCCAGAACTGACTCCAGAGAGGATGGGCTTTCCGGTGCTGATTATATCGTTGGGGTTAATGTAGTAGTCTTCATACAAATAAACACTGGTGGATAATCCTTCAATATTACTGTCCGTGGATTTTAAATGATTTTCGGACAAGGTTAAAGGAAAACCGGGTTCTCCCAATAGTAAATCTGTGTCTTGTATATCCTTAACTTCATTATCCAGGGACAGAATAAAGTTTACCATAAGTTCCGCGTCCGGTTCGGTGAGATCGGGATGGGCTGTCATGGGAACTTCTCCCCAATTACCGGTACCTCCAGTCATTATTTTTCCTGCCAGTAGGCGAATAGTGCCATCTGTGGTAGGGTACTTTCCTGCTATTTCCAGATAACTAGGCCCAACGGTACCAACTGTTTGGTTGTGACAGGTTTTGCAATCATTGTTCTCAATTAAATCAGCTCCCTGGGTAAGCGCGTCTTTGGATAAGGATTCTTCTGTTGCCTGTTCTGGTGAGGAGATAACAAAGTAGGTCTCCAATTTGGTGGTACCGTTACCTAGTGCAAGAGTACCGGTTATTTGGAAAGTTTCCAATCCCCCATAGGTGCTTGATTTTTTAGTTTTAACCTGAAAATCACCAGTAGTAGTATAGGAAAGCTCTGTTGGGAGGTTTTTTAATACAACCTGTAGTTCCAGGTGCTGGCCATCCAATAGACCTTCTACTACAAAAGTTCGACTTAAGCCAGGATAACCATCGACCGGATAATACTCTGGAGTTTCTGCTACCTGAATTTGTTCCTCCTGGTATTGGAACTGGTAATTCAAGGTAACCTGATCATTTTTGAAATAATGTCCCTGATAATTTGGGGTTACCACCTGAGCAATTCCATCCCCGGATACTGACCAAACAGATGACCCAAGAGAGTCAATCAGGTAGGTGGTTCCAAAAGTGGTTGGCTGTACGCCATGCCTGGTGGTATAGACTGCACCATCAAAATTTACTCCTCCTTGCCAGGCTTTGTATAGAGTACAATATCTGGTGTCATATGCGCTCCACAGGTTTTCATGAAGAGCAATTGAAATCATTCGTGGGCGCTCATCCAGTACGGAACGATAAACCCATGGATCCCTTGGTCGCTCAGGGGGGGAAGGGCCGGTACAACTTACCACCATTAAGGTCCATATTCCCAGAAATAGGAAATATGGATTGATATTAAATACCAAGAATCTTTTTATTCTTGGCCTCATCGGATCCTGCTCCTGCAAAGTCATCAAATGCTTTCTCTGTTACTTGAATAATGTGATCTTCAATAAATAAGGCACCTTCTTGTGCCCCTTGTTTGGGGTGTTTAATGCAGCATTCCCATTCCAGAACTGCCCATCCGTCATAATTGTATTGTGCAAGTTTACTGAAAATTGAGGCAAAGTCCACTTGTCCGTCACCCAGCGAACGAAATCTTCCGGCGCGGTCAATCCAGGGTTGGTAGCCACTGTAAACACCGACCCTACCGGTAGGATTGAATTCTGCATCCTTTACATGAAACATTTTTATGTGTTGGTGATATAGGTCGATGAATTCCAGGTAGTCGAGCTGTTGTAAAACAAAATGACTGGGATCATATAACATATGGCACCTGGGATGATTACCGGTGGCCTCAAGAAACATCTCAAATGTTATTCCATCATGGACATCTTCACCGGGATGGACTTCATAGCAAAGGTCCACACCGCATTCGTCAAAAACATTCAGAATAGGCACCCATCGATCGGCAAGTTCTTTGAACCCTGTCTCAACCAAACCTTCGGGTCTTTGTGGCCAGGGATATACAAATGGCCACATTAAAGCTCCGGTGAAGCTAGCCTGAGCATTAAGTCCCATGTGTTGGCTGGCCTTGGCAGCATATTTGAGTTGATTGATGGCCCACTCTGTTCGTGCCTTAGAATCTCCGTGTACCTCAGGAGGGGCAAACCCGTCGAACATGGTATCGTAAGCCGGGTGTACCGCTACTAGCTGACCTTGAAGGTGGGATGCAAGTTCGGTAATCTCCAATCCGCAGGCCTTTACTTTCCCCTGTATCTCCTGGGCATAGGTTTCACTTTCCGCTGCCTTTTGTAGATCAATACAACGGCTGTCCCAGCTGGGGATTTGAACTCCCTGATAGCCCAGATCAGCTGCCCACTTACATATGGACTCCAGTGTATTGAATGGAGCTTCATCCCCCATGAATTGTGCTAAGAAAATAGCAGGTCCTTGAATCGTCTTCATGTAATTATCTTTTAGTTAATTATTTGCCATCAAATGGCATCCATTTGTCGTCGCTGGCATTTGCAGCAACTACCGTTTCAATAAATGCCATACCCCTGACACCATCGTGTATATCAGGAAAATCGGTATAGAGTGGGTCGGGTTGCTGGTGGTTAAGTATGCTTTGCAGAGTTCTGGCGAAATTACGATAAATATTTGCGAATGCTTCCAGATAACCTTCCGGATGCCCTGCCGGCACCCGCATATGTGCCAGACTGCTTTCACAAAGGTCACCAACCCCGGTGCGAAGAATGCTATGGCTATCATTAGTTTTATGTATTAGTGTATTGGGTTCCATCTGGTGCCATTCCAATCCACCGGTTTCCCCATATATCCTGATATTAACATCGTTTTCTTCACCGGCGCAAATTTGACTGCAATGTAAAATTCCTTTAGCGCCATTGTTAAAACGCAACAGGACATTCCCATCATCATCAAGTTTTCTGCCGGCAACGAAGGTGGTGAGGTCGGCACACAATTCAGTAATTTTCAATCCGGTAATGTATTCGGCCAGGTTTTCTGCGTGGGTACCAATATCTCCCATGGAACCTGCGACACCTGATTTTGTAGGGTCAGTACGCCAGGCGGCTTGTTTTTGACCAGTGGCTTCAACCAGGGTACTCAGCCAACCCTGGGGGTACTCTACTACTACTTTTCGAATCTTTCCCAGCTTTCCTGATTTCACCATATCCCTGGCTTGCTTAACCATCGGGTATCCGGTATAATTATGGGTGAGGCCAAATAGTAATCCCGTTTCCTCAACTACCGTTCTCAACTCCCTGGCTTCGGCGAGACTGAAAGCCAAAGGTTTATCACATATTACTGGAAAGCCATTTTTAAGCGCCATAATAGCCGGTGGAACATGTAGATGATTGGGCGTGACAATTGAAACGAAATCCATCCGTTCCCCTTTCGGAAGGGACTTTTCAGTTTCAATCATTTCCGGATAACTTCCATAAGATCGATTTTCAGGAAGGAATAAATCTTTGCCAGATGCTTTGGACCTTTCAGGGTTTGAACTGAATGCACCACATACAAGTTCAATTTCCCCGTCAATGGCTGCGGCTATTCGGTGAACCGCCCCAATGAACGCTCCTTGTCCACCTCCGACCATTCCCATTCTCATTTTTCGATGATTGGACATATTTTGTTTAGTTTCAAATTAATAGTTGAGATTATCTAGCAGAGAAAATTTAATATTAAGAAAAATATTAAATATATAATAATCTGACCTTGAAAATTGGCTTTTTTAGTTCCAAATGATAAGTGATAAATGAAAAAAAAGCAGGTTGCGGGTTACGGGTTTGCAGGTTGACGGTTGACAATATGGAATTTGCGTGACAGTGCTGGTTTGTTTTCACCAAATTATCCTCTATTTTAGCCCACTTGATTTACTAATGATAATACAGTTTTCTTCGCTAAAGCAAGGTTAAACTGATGAAGTATTTATAAAAATCACATAGTATTATGACCAACGCACAAAGACTATTTTACGGAAGTTGTTTCGCCCTCATTACCACAGCTTTATCTTTCAGTATCCGAGCAGGCATCCTGTCACAACTGGGAGATGAACTGAGTTTGTCTGCCCAGCAACTGGGTTTTATTAACTCTATGTGGTTCCTGGGTTTTCCGATTTCGATGGTCATTGGTGGCTTGATTTATCATCAGGTGGGTGGTAAAGTGATCATGCAGTTTGCCTTCGTGGTACATGCCTTGGGTATTGTATTGACCATATATGCAGGAAGTTATGTGGTACTATTGATTTCTACTTTGTTAATAGGTTTGGGAAATGGATGTACAGAAGCTGCCTGTAATCCAATGATCGCTGACAAGTACAAAGGTGTGAAAATGAGCAAAATGATGAATCGCTTTCATATGTGGTTCCCGGGAGGCATTGTTATTGGCAGTCTGGTTTCTAAATTCATGACGGATGCTGGCATGAGCTGGCAATCGCAGATCTGGGTAATCATGATACCCACTATTTTATATGCCTATTTCTTCTTCGGACAACAATGGCCTAAAGCAAAAGTAGCCGCCGCCGCTACCTTAAAAGGTAACTTTTGGGCCATGAATAGTCCGTTATTTCTGTTTATGTTCGTTTGTATGGCTTTAACCGCTATTTCAGAATTTGGCCCGCAACAATGGGTAGGCCTTATTTTAGCGAAAAGTGGTGCCCAACCCATGCTCATCCTGGCATTAGTAACCGGCCTGATGGCGGTTGCAAGATATTTTGGTGGAGAAGTTGTGCAACGGTTCAATACCACCGGAGTATTGCTGGGATCAGCAATACTCGCCACCATTGGGGTTTTCTTATTCAGCACTCAAATCGGTGTGATGGCCTACGTCGCTGCCATAGTATACGCATTGGGAATAGCTTATTTCTGGCCGAATATGATTGGATTTATTGCTCAATATATTCCTAAAAGTGGCGCTCTGGGAATGTCTATTGTTGGAGCCGTTGGCATGTTTTCTACTTCTATTTTCCAACCAATAATTGGGCGATGGATCGACAATGATAAAGTAGAAATGGCTGCACAAGGATTTACCGGAGATGAATTGGATTTAATGGCAGGTCAGGCGACTATGGGAACCATGGTGCTGTTTCCACTTATTTTAGTGGGTTTGTTTACCATACTTTATTTTTGGATGCGCAACCACGAAACCAAAGAGGATACTAGCGATGCGGAATCGGTAGCTCCATCAGAATAATATAAAAACTCAACACATGAATGTAGGACTTACCGCTCGATTGAGCCTGATGATGTTTGTGCAGTATTTTATTTGGGGATGTTGGGCTCCTACCTTGGGGAATTTCATGGCTACTCCTGAAGTTGATATGGGAAATTTGATCAATTGGGCATATAGCCTGGGGCCAATTTCAGCGATCATTGCTCCATTTTTTCTGGGTATGATTGCCGATCGATTTTTTGATTCCGAAAAGGTGTTGGGCATATCATCTCTTATTGGAGGAGTAGCTTTGATCGCTATGCCGGCATTTGCAGGTACTTCTTGGTTTCTGCCATTGTTGTTCGTTCATGCTTTGTGTTATTTCCCTGCCTTAGGACTTAGTGCGTCGCTCGCTTTTCA
>QIMC01000172.1 GCA_003232185.1 Flammeovirgaceae bacterium
CGCTGTTACAAATGCTAAATGTGCGAAAATCCCCTGCCAGTTATAAGGAATGGGCAGATGCTTTCTTCCCCAAAGCCAACATATCAAAGACATCAGGCCATAACATAATACAGATGCAAATGCTGAGCCGGTATATCCAATTATTGGAATTAGTATCCAATTGGCCAATAAGGTGACTGCAGCGCCCAACATACTAATATAGGTGCCCACCAATGTTTTGTCCACCAATTTGAACCATATAGAGAGGTTAATGTAAATGCCAAACAACAATTTTCCAAACAACAGGATGGGAACCAGGTACAAAGCTTCCCGATAGCTGGCCTGTCTTAAAAATAGGTTTCCCAACAGATCAATGTTTAAGCTCACAGCCAAGAAAATAACAGCACAGACCACCACAAAATAATACATCACTTTCGCAAATAGCTCAGGTGCTTGTTTGTTTTCAGCATGCGAGAAAAAAAATGGCTCGCCGGCATATCGAAACGCCTGAATGGCCAACAGCATAAAAATACTAAGCTTAAAACTCGCTCCATAGATACCTAATGCCGCCAAACTGGTTTTGCCAGGATAAAAATTGTCTGGCAGTAAAGCAGGGATCATAAGTTTGTCAGCTTGCTCATTAGCAATCCCGGCAAGTCCCATCAGAAATATTGGAATACCATAAATCAATAAGGGTTTGGCTTTTCTCCAAGATAATCGAAGGCTAATTTGCATGAAGTATTCCCTCAACATTAGAAGGACAAAAAAGTTACCAAAAAAATTGGCCAGAAATACATATTTCACTACAGACCCCGGGCGGTAATACCAACTTACCAATGGCTCTAATAAAGGGAATAGTCCTTTTTGATAAACCAGGTATGGAAGCAGCAACAATGCTAAATTCAAAAGTATGGTTAAAACAATAGCCCCCAATTTAGCTATCGCGAAGGTCATGGCCTTGTTTTCTAATCGAAGCCGGGCAAAAGGAATGGCACTCACTGCATCGATAAACAGAATGCCTGCCAGGATTTGAACCAAATGCTTCTGTTCCGGTACTTCCAGATAGGTAGCTATGGGTTGAGCGCAGATCAATAAAATACCAGAAAAAATAGTTCCGGTAAACAAAATCATACTGGAAGCTTGCTGGTAGGTACCGCGGAGGTCGTCTTTGCTGGCAAATCTGAAAAATGCCGTCTCCATGCCATAGCTGTAGAGGATATTAAGAAATGCAACGTATGCATAGAGTTTGGTAATTACTCCATACTGGTTATCTAGGAAAACCGTTGTATAAAGCGGAACCAGTAGATAGTTCAACACCCTGCCAACGACACTTGAGATGCCGTAAATAGCAGTTTCTCCAGCCAGTTTCTTCAGTGGGTTCATAAACTCCGGAAAACAGCTCGCATATTATTCTCCTTGAAAATGTGGGGTACGTTTTTCAAGAAATGCGGTGGTACCTTCTATAAAATCGTTGGATTTGCAACAATTGGCGAAGCTGTTGGCTTCCGTTTGATATCCTCTTTGTTCAGGATCGTATGATGCATTTACACAATTAATTACCATTCCAACTGCCAATGGTGCCTTAGACAATATTTTTCCAAGGATCTCTCTGCACTTTGCAATTAGTTCATCCTGAGATTCTGTGAGGTAATTTACAAGTCCGAAATCCAATGCCTTCCTGGCATCAATAATGTCACCAGTCATCATTAGCTCAAGCGCTCTTGACCTGCCGATAAGGTGTGTGAGTCTTTGAGTGCCGCCATAACCAGGGAGTATCCCCAGGTTAACTTCAGGTTGTCCTAATTTTGCGGATGAAGTAGCCACCCTAAGGTGACAAGCCATGGCTAACTCACATCCACCACCTAAAGCATACCCGTTGATCGCAGCAATTACCGGCTTGGGGCAACTTTCGATCAATTGGAAAACCTCTTGACCATTTTCGGCAAATTTTCTGCCATTTAGCTCATTTAACTTAGCTATTTCTTCGATATCGGCTCCAGCTACAAAGGCCTTGGATCCAACTCCGGTGATGATTACCCCTTTTATCTCCTGCGAATCATAAACGTTTTGAATAGCACTACGCAGTTCTTCCACAGTGGCACAGTGGCTATGTTTAGGGCATTTAGCTTTTCTTCCCGGTTTATTGATATTGTGACCACACCATCATCGATGGTAGCAAGTAAATTATCAAATTTCCACATCGCTAGTTTTTGTTTCAAATATAATAAACTTTGTTAGTTATGCCTCGAAGGCCTTGTTTGCCATTTCACAGTATACTTTAGTTCAAGAATTTAGTGCAACACATAGTTAAATATAATACAAAGTAAAATTGATCAGATATTTTAAATTTATTAATCATTGTTTAGTTTACACAACCGGATGTTATCCACACCTATTTATCCACCCCCGACGGTAAAGCCATTGCGGTTTTCCGTTTGCCCTATAAAACCCCTGGAGTCATTGCTAAGATCTTAAAACAGACACAACAACAACTTCCAATCCGAAAAAATGGCTTCGTTGGGAGAGCTTACCGCAGGCATTGCCCATAAGATACAAAACCCCTTGAATTTCGTAAACAATTTCTCTGAAGTCGTTGAAAAGAACTATATAGTTTACTATAGAGTTAACTATATAGTTCTTTAAGTCCAAAGGAAGGTACTGATTAATTAGGCGTTAGTGCCAAATTCCGAATCATTTCTGCAACCATTCTATCCAACCCATAGTCATGCCTCCAGCCCCAATCTTGTCTAGCAATTGAATCGTCAATGGTCTGAGGCCAGGTTTTGGCAATAAGATCCCTGAAATCGGGTTTGTAGATGGTATTGAATTCCGGGATATGGGTTTGTATTGCTGTAGTTAGCTCTCCGGGGGTGATGCTGAATGCAGTAAGGTTGTAGGAAGTATGAATAGAAATATCCTTTTTAGGAACAGACATTAATTCAATAGCGGCCTTTACTGCGTCCGACATGTACATCATGGGCAACCGGGTGTTTTCACCCAAAAAGCACTGGTAGGCTTCTCCTTTCAAAGCACTGTGAAAAATAGCTACTGCATAATCGGTGGTGCCACCGCCTGGTGGAGACTTGTAACTAATTAAGCCCGGATACCGCAAACTACGAACATCCAGACCGAACCGGGCATGAAAATATTCGCACCATAATTCTCCAGATAGTTTGCTTATTCCATAAACCGTTTCCGGGTCCATGATGGTAAATTGTGGGGTGTCTACCAATTGAGTATGAGATCCGAAGGCAGCAATAGAACTTGGCCAGAATACCTTTTCTACCGAGCGTTGTTGGCAAACTTCCAAAAGGTTGATCAGTCCATTCATATTGAGATTCCAGGTATTGCGTGGTTGTTGTTCTCCTGTAGCCGAGAGCATCGCAGCCAGGTGGTACACCTGGCCAATGTGATACTTCTGTATGGTTTTGTCTATGGCCTCTTGGTCCAGAACATCCAGGGGTATAAATTGCATGCCTGAAGGAAGCTCATTAGACTGCCTGATGTCTGAAATTATTACATTATCAACTCCCTTTAGATGAGCCAGGGCAGTTGAAAGCTCTGAGCCCAGTTGTCCACAGGCTCCAGTCACCAATATCTTGTTCATATAAATAGCATAATACCGCTGATACATTCACCCAATAAATAGTAGGAAACCGGTGGCCATCCAAGACAAGCATCTGATTTACAGGATTAAATGTTCCTTTGGTTGGGTCCTAATTTTTGGCCTCGACTTATTATACTTGAAACTGCTTAGTTCATGGTTATTTGCTAATTTTACATCCTCACCTCTTTAATTTAAGACTAACAGTATTATCAGATGTACGGAAAACTAAAAGATCAATTATCACAGGAACTTGAATCCATAAAAGAAGCAGGTTTGTATAAATCCGAAAGGGTAATTACCACTGCTCAAGGTGCAGTAATCAAAACTGATGATGGATTTGCGCTAACAACTACCTGGGTCTATCTTCTCACCCCAGGGTAATTCAAGCGGCCAAAGATGCAGTCGACCGCCATGGTTACGGAATGTCATCGGTTCGATTTATATGTGGTACGCAACAAATCCACAAGCAACTGGAGTCTAAAATATCGAAATTTCTGGGTACCGAGGATACAATCTTATACGCTGCGGCTTTTGATGCCAATGGCGGAGTTTTTGAGCCGCTGTTAACCGCGGAAGATGCGATTATATCAGATACCCTAAATCATGCATCTATTATTGATGGGGTGCGTTTGTGCAAAGCCCAGCGTTATCGTTACCAGCACAATGACATGAAAGATTTGGAACAGCAGTTAAAATTGGCTTCAGCTCAACGCCACCGGATTATTGTTACTGATGGAGTGTTTTCTATGGATGGTACTATTGCCCAATTAGACAAAATATGCGATCTCGCGGATAAATACCAGGCTATGGTGTTGTCAGATGAGTGCCACTCTACCGGCTTTATTGGAACTACCGGCCGGGGAGTACATGAATATCATGAGGTGATGGGAAGGGTAGATATTATTACGGGCACATTAGGAAAAGCTCTGGGCGGAGCCTCAGGCGGTTTTACTTCAGGCCATCGAGAAATAATCGAAATCCTTCGTCAGCGTTCACGTCCTTATTTGTTTTCTAACACCCTGGCTCCTTGTATAACAGCAGCATCAATCACAGTTTTAGATATGCTGACCGAAACAACTGAACTTAGGGATACACTGGCCAGGAATACCAAATATTTTCGGGACCAAATGACAGCTGTAGGGTTTGATATTAAACCGGGAGCGCATCCTATAGTGCCCATCATGTTATACGATGCAGTTTTAGCACAGAAGATGTCGCAAGCTCTTTTGGAGCAAGGGATATATGTAATTGGATTCTATTACCCAGTAGTACCCAAAGGTCAGGCCAGGATCAGGGTCCAGATCTCTGCGGTTCACCAGAAAGAACATTTGGACAGAGCCATTCAGGCCTTTGCTGCTGTTGGTAAAGAACTAGCAGTAATCGATTAAAGCTTGATATGATTGTAAACAAGTAATCTGGGTTAAACCTGAGCGGCCTCTTGATCTTTGTCAGTTGCTGATCCCACTTCACTTTTATCCGCCGGATCTGTTGATTCAGGTTCTTGTAGATATCTATTGATGCCGGAACGCAGTTCCTGAGTGGATAGGTTATGCATCATTTTACCATTCCTGGCCAATGACATTTCTCCGGTTTCTTCAGAAACTACCAGTACCAGGCTGCCTGAAGTTTCTGACATCCCCAGTGCTGCCCGGTGCCTAAGTCCGAATAAGGCGGGAATATTTTCCTGATCAGTAAGTGGCAGGATACATCTTGCAGCAACGATCTTATTCCGGTAAAGGATCACCGCGCCATCATGAAGTGGTGAATTTTTGTTGAATATGGCCAGAAGCAGGCGCTTGGAAATATGCGCATCAATCAGATCTCCGGATTCTGCATAAAATTTCAATGGAGAGTTGCGGGATAAAACAATCAGCGCACCGGTATTGGAACCACCAAGGCTCTTTACCGCTTCAATCAATGGGGTCAGGTCGGCTTTGTGTATGTTTTTATCGCGACGTCCTAAAAGATTGTTAATTAAGGTTTCTCTATCCACTGAAGTAGTTTTACCAATCAAAAGCAGGAATTTTCTTATCTCAGGTTGGAACAATATGATGACAGCAATCACTCCAACACCCATGAATTGTCCCAATATGGAAGAAAGCAGCTCCATTTGGGCTGCCCTGACTACCAGGAAAGTCAGGTAAAGAGACAAAAATCCAAGAAATACTTTGATTGCGACACTTCCCCGCATCAGCTTGTAAATCTGAAAAAGTAGTATGCTAACCAAACCAATGTCGATAATATCCACTAGTTTGATTTCCAGGAATCCGATTTGAAAAAGCAGCGTCACGGATAAGTTTGTTTAAAAAGGGTTACCGTTTCTCTGGCAGCCCGTACATCATGAACACGAAGCACCGAAGCTCCGTTCATCAGTGCAATGGCATTTAGCACACAAGTACCAGCCAGAGCTTCATTAGCAGAAGTTTTCAGGGTTTTGTAGATCATGGATTTACGAGAAAGGCCGACGAGCAGCGGTATATTCAATTCTTTAAAATAACCCAAATTTTTCAGTAAAACATAGTTCTGTTCAGTGGATTTGGCAAACCCAAAACCAGGATCCACCAGAATATCTTTTACACCTAAGTTAGTGAGCTGCTCAATTCGTATAACAAAGTACTTCATCACCTCAGTTATCAGGTTTTCATAGTTTGTTTGATCTGTCATGGTTTGGGGGCAACCGCGCATATGCATTAATACATATGGAACCCCCCGATCAGCCACTGTCTGGAACATCAAAGAATCCTGACCCCCACTGATGTCATTCACCATATCCACACCGGAATCTAATGCCGCATTTGCTACTTGAGCTCGGAAGGTATCTATGGAAAGGGGTAGATCCGGGGCATGAGATTTTGCCATTTCAATGGCTGGAATTACCCGTTTTATCTCTTCTCGGGTAGATATGTCATCCGCTCCCGGTCTGGACGAATAACCCCCTATATCAATAATATCCGCCCCTTCATTGATCATCTGCTGCAACCTGCTACTAAGAGATTCATTCGAATTCGATTGGCTGCCATCATAAAATGAATCGGGAGTCACGTTAAGAATTCCCATTACCAGGGGGCGGTCATGACCATAGAGCTTTCCCCTGAGGTTCAATATTTTTTTAGGGGAAAAAGAGCTACCTTTCAGTTCCAAAATCCAGTCTGGTTAGGTTTCTCTAAAATTAAGCAAAAGTTGATTAATCAAACAATAAACCAATACAAACAGGTGGTTGAGGACTGCAAGCAGCTGTTTGCCAGAAAGACCGAAGATTATGGAACTGCCTGGAGGATCCTTAGAGTTCCCTCTATTACGGATCAGATTTACATTAAAGCACAGAGGATCCGATCCATTCAGGAGAAAGGTCAACAAAAAGTATCGGATGATATAAGTTCAGAATTCATTGGTATCGTAAACTATTGCATAATAGCCATCATCCAATGTACCCTTGATGAAGACCAACCCTTAGATATTGAATACCAAATATTGGAACCACTTTATGACCAGACCATAGGTGAGGTGGTTCAATTGCTTGAAGACAAAAACCACGACTACGATGAGGCCTGGCGAAATATGCGCATTAGTTCCATTACTGATATTATTTTAATGAAACTGTTGCGTGTAAAACAAATTGAAGATAACCAAGGTAAAACGCAAGTATCCGAGGGAGTGAAAGCGAATTATCAGGACATTATCAATTATGCCGTTTTCTGTTTAATAAAACTAGACCAGGGCAGATCATGAGTTGGATAAAGCTCATCGCGCGTTTAATGGTAGGAGGACTATTTATCTTTTCCGGTTTGATAAAGGTGAACGATCCTGTTGGTACCGCTATCAAACTGGAGGAGTATTTCAACGTATTTAGTAGCGACTTTGCTCCAATATTTGGTGCTCTTGAGCCATATGCTTTATTTTTCTCAGTATTTCTGGTGGTATTGGAAGTGGCATTGGGTGTAGCGGTCTTGCTTAATTATCGTATGCCGGCAATTTCCTGGATCCTGTTACTGATGATCCTTTTTTTTAGTTTTCTGACCTTCTATTCTGCGTATTTTAATAAAGTAACAGATTGTGGTTGTTTCGGAGATGCTATCAAACTGACTCCATGGGAGAGCTTTACTAAAGATATGGTTCTACTATTGTTGATTTTGGTAATATTCCCCTACCGTAAACAGTTTAGAGCAGTATTAGGCAAGCGAATGGGCGATGTTATCATAGGACTGATAGTTGTATTTAATGTGGGTTTAGCTATATACGCAATCAGGCACCTGCCTTTTATTGATTTCAGGGCATATAAAACAGGCGTTAGTATTCCTATCAGCATGGAGCCTTCGGCACCGTTACGGCACATTTATACTATGGAAAAAGGGGGTGAAGAGTTTGAGTTTGAATCATACCCCACGGACACCGCTTATCATTACCTGGACATAAAACTGTTGAATCCGGAAGCCCAGCCAACCATAACTGATTACAGTGTTTGGAATACCGACGGGCAGGATGTTACCGGGCAATCATTCCAGGGCACACAATTGTTGCTGGTAGTTCATTACGTGGAGAAGGCAGATGCCCCAGTCTTTAAGAAGATCAATCATTTGATTAATCAATTGGCGGGTGAGATGGAGGTTATGGTACTTACAGCATCTGATGAGCAATCCTTCGAATCATTCAGACATGAAGTACAGCTCGCAGCCCCATACTATTTTGCTGATGCTACTGTTTTGAAGACCATGATTCGGTCAAACCCTGGATTGATTTTGTTAAAAAATGGTGCAGTAAGGGGAAAATGGCACTATCGGGACGTTCCTACATTAGACCAACTCAGGCAGTTAAGCTTTTAAGATCAGTGATCAATTTCTCTATTCCAACCAATATCTATTTGATGGGCATGCCGGGAAGTGGAAAGTCCACCTTAGGCAAGTCAATATCTAATGAACTGGGAATTAGCTTTTATGATCTGGACCAGTACATTGAAATCCATGCAGAGAAAGACATCACCAGTATTTTTACCGAAGATGGTGAAGATGGTTTCAGGTCAATTGAAAGTAATTGTCTGCAACGACTCAGTGAACAACCTCAACCAAAGGCAATAGCTACCGGTGGTGGTACCCCTTGTTTCCATAATAACATGGATTACATGAACAATCATGGGGTAGGTATTTTCCTGGATGTTCCCCTGGAAGTATTAGTAGAGCGACTACTTGAACAGGGCACCGGTGGACGCCCTTTGTTACAGAAAAAAAACCCAACTGAACTGCTTAGGCAACTTCATGATCACTTCCTCCAAAGAAAGAATTTTTATCTACAAGCCCAGATCCATATGAAAGGATCTGCTATTTCAGGGAAGACTGTGATTACTCAGTTAAAGAACCTTAAAACTTAAAACCCAAAGTTAATACTGCATTCTCAGAGGTGTTATCAATCAATGCAGTTGAAGCCCCTGGGTAAGGGCTGAAGGAGTTATTGTAGTTGGATCGTACATAGGATGCATCTATATAGATTTTCTTAAAACGCAATCCCAGCCCGGCTGTGATCGACTGCCTGCTGCGATTAAGGCTATTAGCCCCTTTCAAGGGGTCTTCTTGAAATGAATACCCAGCTCGAAGTCTCAGTACCTTAATTCGCAGTTCAGCACCAACTCGGTAATTCAAAACCGATCCGTAAGAACTCACCTCTTGATTGGAATCAGTGAAATCAACCTCATCACTGGTCAGTTTTACTGACCCATAGTCAACCCACTCAACATCGGCTGTAATAAAGCCCAATTTATCCAGGAAAAAAGCTACCCCTCCGTTGAGCCTGCCCGGAGTCCGCAGGTTGTATCTCAAAGGAAGAAAAAATACTTCTTGGCTAATAATACTGCCAGTCTCGAAATCGGCCGACATTGAAAGATAAGATTCATCCCGCATTTCATAGAAGGTGGGAGATGTGTAGGAAACACCCAGGGTAAATACATTTACAGGCCTGAGGATGATCCCCAGAGTACCATTGATCCCAGTTCCTTCCAAAAGCCTATCGTCTATCAGCGTAAACTCAGTGAGATCTGCTTCCGTGGGCGATTCACGATAAATTCGTTGCTGATCTAATCGTATGGTATTTATACCAACAGAGGCACCAATGTATAACCGATCGGCAAAGTTTGCTCCATAAGAGAAATTGGTTTGATAGTGTCCTCCATTAGTGGTTATCACTTCTTGCTGTAGGGTAGGGAATTCATCCGATGGAAAAGCAACCTGATTAGGATCAAAGATGTCATAGATGTTGCGGTCATAAAAAAAGGTAGTATCTCCCGGAGCGACCACATCAAAGAACCGATCGGTCAATGTTGTTTGAAAGGCCAGAAATGAAAGCTCTGGCAAGAGTTCCGGATTGTCATAAGCATCCAAACCTTGATTGTTTGCATCTTCTACTGCGTAATCGATAAAATCTTCTACGGTATTTAAGCCCTGATATGAAATATTATTTTGAAAATTGGCAATTCGGGAAGTTCCAATTCCAAAGGAACCTCCTTTGAAGCCACCGGATCGCTGGGTGGAACGACTTTTATGAAACACTGCTCCTGCATTTGCAAGATAAAAGTCACTATGATCATCTTTCAAAGAGGACCCAAGATAGCTTGAAGTATTGTTGATTAGCAAGTAGCCTGGACTGATGGAAAACTCAGAAGAGTTGTAAAAGCCCAGCCCTGCAGGATTGCCGGAGATAGAGCTTATATCTCCTCCTAAAGCAGTCTTAGTACCACCAATACCTTGGATACGAGCGGTGCCGTGGATTTCTTGTTGACTCATGATTCGGGCTATGTCAGCATAACTTTGCCCTTGTGCCGGGTTTTGGTTAAAACAGACCAGTCCCGTGCTTATAAATATAAGCGTGTATAAACGTCTCATAATTTTTGATTTTAAATTTCCCTGACTTCAGTTGTAGAGTACTACCAGGGTGCTACTACAGTTACGTATTATTCACGTGTAACACTTCTGACAGCTCCTCCACTGGATCGGCTGGGCATACTACTGCGGCTGGGTGAAGATACTCTGCTAGGAGAACTACTTCGCATTCTGCTCGGAGAAGATACTCTACTGGGGGAACTGCTCCGTACCCTGCTTGGAGAAGACGTTCTGCTGGGAGTGCTGCGCACCCGGCTAGGGGTACTTACCCTACCGGAAGAAGAACTTCTAACTCTACTTGGGGTATTGCTGCGACGTGAATAATCGCTCCTGCTCCTTACTCCACTGGAGGCCGGGCTTCTATTGGGGGTATTGCCAAATCTGGAAGAACCGGAATTTCTTGAAGGCTTGGCTGAATACCTTCTATTAATATCTGTGGCACGTCTGGTTCCCAAAGTACGGTTTGGGGTACGATAGGTGTCATTATTGATAGTCTGCCCTCGTTGTTGCAGGCCACTATTTGACCTGGTTCGCCCGTTAATGGTAGTGCTGTTGTTTTTGGAATTCAGGTTATGCGTACGGAATCGTGCCCTTGAATTGTCAACCTGGTCATATTGGTTAACGTTTCGGGAACGCACATCGGTATTGGCACTGGATGGACTCTGTTGAACTATTCTGCTGTTGTTCAGGGTCCTCGCTGAAGCTTGTCTCACGGTGGTATTAGCCCTGGATCGAATCCTGGCACTATTGGCGGTAGCATCATTGGAACCACGCTGTCTTATACCGCTGCCATCAGCTATATAACCGGAACCTCTGGAGGTCCTGGTTCCATAGCGTACGTTTCCGGTATTACCGTTTTCAATATTGTTGATTACCACTGTGTTGTTGTTGATGCCGTAATATGAAGGTGGGCACCAAACGCTAGCACCGTAGTAGTTGTTATATATGCTGTTGTAGCCATAACCATAACCAAACCCTCCTCCATAGTTGAACGGATTGTTATATCTACCGTAAAAAGATCCGAAACCAAATCCAATGCCAGCGGATAAGCCAGGTCCCCATGGTCTGTAAAAAGAACTGTAAGGACGATAAAAAGATCGATAGGCAAACGGGCTGTACACCCCGTAATAGGATCGATATAAGGGATCGAATAGAGTTCCCTGGTAATACAGGGGATCATTCCAGAATATATCGTCAAAACCACTATTAAAATTGGGGCTGGTATATCGTCTGGCGGTAGTAGAAGTACTTCTGAGATAATCATCTACGGCCTGCTGAATATAGGCGTCGTCACGGTTTTCTACATAATACTCGTCTTCCTCATAAGCGGCATCTGCCTGTGCATCCTGAGGTAGTCCATAATCCGGATTTAAAGTTTTTGAGTTGTAACCTACACCTACTCCACCGTTACTCTGCTGGTCAGTTCTTTGTACAATGGTGCTGGTTCCGTCCAGTAACTGAACAGGATACCTATCCCCCTTATTGAAGTACATGTCGTCATATTCCGAGGTTCCACTTTGAGCATATTTGCTAGAAGAACAGGAGTATATAGTAAAAGACAGTGCTAATAATAACAGTTGAACCGATTGTATAGGCTTCATAATTTTTGAGTTTTACTTATTGTAAATTACAAATTAAGATCGAATTAAGCGGCAAAAACTTATATTTGTCGATCTAATTCAGACAATATATACTGAAATGCAAAATTGGTGCCACAATTAGTTGATAATACTAAAAAACAAAGATTTCTGTTCTAGAAATCCTGAGTCTAATTAAACAAAAAACATACAATGAGTAAAGGGTTACCCAAAAGAAATGAAGACTATTCGCTGTGGTACAATGAGTTGGTAAAAAAGGCAGACCTGGCCGAGAATTCACCGATTAGGGGTTGTATGATAATAAAGCCCTATGGATTTGCTATATGGGAGAAAATGCAGGCGACCCTGGATAAGATGTTCAAAGAAACTGGACATAGTAATGCGTATTTCCCAATTTTTATTCCGAAATCATACCTCAGTAAAGAGGCCGAACACGTTGAAGGTTTTGCAAAAGAGTGTGCAGTAGTTACACATTACCGCTTAAAACAATCATCCGATAAAAAGGGGTTGGTGGTGGATCCTGAAGCTAAGCTGGAGGAGGAACTGATTATTCGACCTACTTCAGAGACAGTAATCTGGAATACATATCGCAATTGGATTCAATCTTATAGGGACCTTCCTTTAAAATTAAACCAGTGGGCCAATGTGGTGCGATGGGAGATGCGTACCAGGCTGTTCTTAAGAACCACAGAGTTTTTGTGGCAAGAAGGGCATACCGCACATACTACAAAGAAAGAGGCCGAAGAGGAAACCCGTGAGATGTTACAGGTCTATACAAATTTTGTTCAGGATTATATGGCCCTACCGGTAATCCAAGGG
>QIMC01000085.1 GCA_003232185.1 Flammeovirgaceae bacterium
TAGGGGTATTTCGCCGGTTTCATTTTGGTCTTAGGACCAAAAACCGAAATTTTGTATTTTACCTCACCCGGAACTGCGAAAAGCAGTTCCGGGTGAGGTAAATCGGAAACCCCGAGGCAGAGCCTAGGAGAATTCTTTTTGATTAAATCAGGTTTATAGAACCAATAGGATAATTGTCACCTATTTTAGGCTGAATATTTGAGATTTAACTATTCCATTACTTTGATGATACGCCTTTTAAATATCATACTATGAAGAATCTTATGGTTTTTCTTTTCATAATTACCTTTAACGCCCAAGCTCAGGATGACGTTAATCTATTCAATTACTGGAAGTACTATTCTGATGCTGAAAATTCCTTGTACAAATATTTTTGTTCTACCGCGTTTCTGCAGTTAGAAAAAAGAAAGGATATTATTGCTGGTCTGCAATCGAAGGAGGATTGGGTAAAACGACAAGTCGAAGTCCGCGATAAATTGCTTAAAATAATGGGCCCTTACCCGGAAAAAACAGCACTGAACATTCGCAATACCGGAACAATTCAAAAAGAGGGTTATCGGGTAGAAAAGTTAATTTATGAATCACTACCGGGGTATTTTGTCACTTCTGCATTATTTATCCCGGATAAGTTGAATGGCAAAGCTCCGGCAATATTGAATCCCATTGGACATAGTCCATTGAGTTTTCGAAGGGATGTGTATCAGCATACCATCATCAACCTGGTTAAAAAGGGATTCATTGTGCTGGCTTATGATCCGATTGGTCAGGGGGAGCGACTGCAATATTATGATTTTGAATCAGGGAAATCCAGATTTCGATCCAACACTGAGCACTCTTACCCTGGAGCGCAATGTTTTATTTCGGGATATTCATCTGCAAAGTACTTTGTCTGGGATGGTATTCGAGGCATTGACGTATTATTATCACGCGAAGAAGTGGACCCGGACAGAATCGGACTTACCGGACTTTCAGGTGGTGGAACTTCAACTGCTTTTATAGCAGCGATTGATGACCGAATTAAAGCAGCGGCCCCCGAGTGCTACATCACCAATTTCAATTATCTTCTTAGAAGCGAAGGTCCTCAGGATTGTGAGCAAAACCTTTTTCAATTTCTTTATAATGGCCTTGATCATCCTGATTTTATAGAGGTCAGAGCGCCTAAACCGACTTTGATCATGAGTACTACTCGTGATTTTTTTAGCATCCAGGGAGCCAGGGATACCTATCAGGAGGCCAGTAAAGCATATATAGCGCTTGGAGGAAAAAACAATTTGCAAATGACAGAAGCAGAGGGTGGTCATGGCTTCACAACTAAAAACAGGGAAGCCCTGTACGCCTTTTTCCAGAAGCATCTCGATAATCCAGGAGATGGTACCGACTATGAGGTAGAAGCCATTTCTGTAGAAGAATTATGGGCTACAGAAACTGGTCAGCTTGCTACCTCCCTAAAAGGAGAGACTCTCTATTCTTTAAACAAAAAAGTTGTTGAGAGGCAGGTATTGGCACTCAAATCGTCACGAACTAACATGGATACGCATTTGTCTAAAGTTCCCGATGCAGCTATTAAATTTTCCGGATTTTCCTTCCCGAAACAATTTGGCTCAGAAATTTTTTCGGGACGTTACGTAAATGATGAATATAAGCTGGAAAAATTCCTGATACCGGGAAGTGGCGAGTACATGCTCCCTTTGGCCTTATTTATCCCAAATTTGAATAATAAAAAGGAAGCAATCCTTTTATTGCATGAGAAAGGTAAAAATTATGCAGTAAATAGTGACAGCCTGGCCAAACAGCTGCTGTCAGATGGCTATACTGTATTGTTGGGAGACCTCCCAAATATCGGGGAATTGGGACCGGGGTATCTGAAAGGCGATGCTTATATTAAAAACGTCTCATATAATAAATGGTTTGCCGGTATTCTTACCGGGGAATCTATTGTTGGGTTAAGGGCAGAAGATATAATTAGAATGATACATTTTATTAAAAACTACCTTCCTGATTACCCTTCGTTTTCAGCGATTTCAGTGGGACAGCTGGGAAGTGAATTGCTTCATGCGGCCGTTTTTGAAAAGGATATTCAAAAAGTATGTCTAATCCGGCCATTTCTAAGTTTTGCAGAAATCGCTCTAGCTCATGAATATGAACCTTCATTTATACATTCCACAGTGGCGGGAGCTATTGAGCAATATGATTTGGCAGACCTAATGGCAGTACTTTGTCCACGAAAAATATTGGTTATTGATCCTCTGTCAGAAGACGGACAGATGGCAAACACCACAAAATCCAAAAATAGTATATCCTTTCCAAGCATGGTGTATGCTGAAAAAGATGTTTCCTCAAATCTGGAATTGATAACTGAAACAAATGATCATTTGGTCTTGGAATATCTTCAATCCTGGCTGAAATGAGATAATAGGGGCATGCTAAATAAACATGACGCTATTGTAAATCTTAATCTATTCCCGGGAACCACTTTACTGCATTTTTGTAGAAAAATTTGTCCAAAATTTCTTTTGGCAAATCAATGCCCTTCACGGTATAAGTAGAATTAGGCCTAGGTCTATCGCTAGCTATGACATTTCCCCAGGGTATGTCATCACTGGTTGTATAGTATTTCAAGAATAAATCGTTTCTGTAACGGATTCCATTGCTGGTGCTTTCCTTTTCTTCCGCTGTCATGGTGGTACCAGATCCTTTGTCTGTTCCATACATTATTCTATCTTGATATCGCGTAAAGAAGTCTATCACTTTACCTCTCGCTTGCCACATAAAATAGCGCGTCCTACCTCCCAGTTCCACAGCAAAATTAGGATAACGCTCCAGTCTGGTGATGATCTCGTCCACATCAAATTCCATACTGCCTAAATGTGCCCCTACGAACCGAAGATTTGGATGCCGCTCGATCACATGATCTCTAGCCGCCATGATATCACTGTATGAAGGCAGTTCTGGTTTATCCCAAAAACTATAGTCCGGATGTGTGGCCCAATAGTTTCTACCCACGCCTTCTTTGGTGAAATAAGTAGGCATCCAGGCGTGAATAGGTTCACCTGCATGAACTAATAATGTTTTCCCTTCTTGCGCAATAAATTCAAATATGGGTGTAAATATTGGATCATCAAGTTGCAGATACTCACCGTTAGGTTTTTTAATACTCATACCTACTGATTTCACGACTTTAACCCCGACAGCACCTTGTCCGAAATCAACTTTTAGCTTTGCAATTGCTGCTTCCGTCCAGCCGGGTTCTGTGAAATTAGTCATGTCAACACCCGTAATCCATGCATAATATCTTGGCTTTGTCTGGTACAGTGAAATTGCGGTATCGATTTGTGCTTGCAGGGTCTTAGGGTTCGAACTTGGGATGCATACGGTGTTGAATTTAAAATTCCACTCATCCATGAAATCAGTTAAGTATTGCTGATCACTTCTGATATGCATGTGAACATCAATTTTTTTGATGCTTTTTAGATACTCTAGTTTAGAAGTGTTTTCGCTCGATTGAACAGCGGGGTTTTCACTATTTGTAGTCTGTGTATTACATGAAAATACAGATACTGAAAATAATAGCAAGGTTGTAAATTTGTTTTTCATCATTATCAATTTCAGTTTATTTATAGTTGGACTTTATCTAATAATAAAAGGATTCGATATGTCTTCTGAGGTGTTGATCCAGATGCTTTTGGTTTGTAGAAAATCGTGAATCGCCTCCTGTCCGCTCTCTCGTCCAATACCGGACCGTTTATAGCCTCCAAATGGTGACATAAAAGTTAATCTAAATAATCCACACTCTTAGAAGGTGGCTTTGAGTTGCCCCCAAAGGGGGCTTAAAAATCAAACTTATGTTGTTCGGTTTCTGTCTTCTTCTCTTCTTTCTCTTGGTGCTTCACGTAGTGCTTGATTACCTCCTCCACCAGCGTCTTCACCTGGCCGGTAATTTTAATACCTTTTTGCCACTTGAATCAACGTATTATTCGCATGGAAGGCTTGAGCCTTTTTTCAATAAGCGTGATTCCATATACCCGAAGAAAAATCTAAACCATGGCGAACTGGATTATTCTGTAATCCAGAAAGTTAGGAACTTTGGCTTAATTTATCTTGAGGCTAGTTTCCGTACCTCAAATTATGAACTTGGAGCTATGGAGGAAACTGAAACAGTCAATCCTATTACGGCATAATGATCAGACATTGGTTCGCGCCATCGCAACTACTTGGGTAATACCGCTTTAATTTACATGCTGATATTAGTAGCCTGAAATGTCTTCCGGTATCTTCCGGGCGGCACCACCACCATAAAATCGCCTTCTTGCTTCCTCCAGCATGGCAACGGTAGCAGTTGCTCCTACCCGGGTCACACCCAGTGCCTGAATCGCTAGTAAATCGTCCAATGTTCTTACCCCACCGGCAGCCTTAACCTGAACTTCGGGGGCAGCATGCGCACGCATCAATTTCAGGTCATGGTGGGTAGCGCCTTGGTAAGAATATTTACCTTCACCATCTTTCACGAATCCATAACCAGTAGAAGTCTTAACAAAATCAGCACTTAGCTCGGAACAAATCTGACATAATTTGATTTTATAGCTATCATCCGGAAGAAAGTCATTCTCAAATATTACCTTAAGAATGGCGCCATTTGCGTGAGTAGCTTCACAAATAGCTTTAATCTCTTCGCTTATATAGTCCCAATCTTCCTGAAGTACTTTTCCAATATTTACCACCATATCAATTTCAGTGGCCCCATCTTTGCAAGCCTGAATGGTCTCGGCTACTTTAATGTCAATAGCTGAGTTTCCCTGAGGAAACCCAATAACCGTACCTACCAGCACATCTGATCCTTTCAATGCCTTAACTGCCAATGGAATGGCATAGGGTTTTATGCAAACAGATGCTACATGGTAGTCTTTGGCAATTTCGCATCCCTTCATAAGGTCTTTATCGGTCATAGTCGGATGCAACAGCGAATGATCGATCATCTTTGCCAATACATTTAATTTATTCATATATAGTTATATATGCTTATGTCTTTAATTTGCTCACTAATCTGTACTTTATATTCTCAAGTGCCGGTCATCGCCAGTCCAGCTTCTCCTTGTAACCTCTGAGTACCTGCTTCATTAATTTAATCAGTAACCTGGTTAATAAACAATCGAATGCTTCTGACAATTCTGGGTTAAATAATAAGCAATGGTGAAAAAATCATCAGGAGTCTTGAATATACAAGCAATACTTCGATCTTTAATACTAAATGGTTATTTCTCAGCGGCATCAATTTATTCATATTTTTATTAAGTCCTATAACCTACTATCAAAATCAAATAAATACTCCACCATTAGGTCGAAATTTATCTACCAGCTATCCAGGTGGAAATTAACCAGAGCAATGCCAATGATACCAGTGTCAAGTCAAAGGTTAAATGACGGGTAAGGCGGAAGTATATTTTGGGTCAGGTCAAGGCAAAAAATATTTGCATAACCATAGCTATGGAACGATTTTTTAACGCGGAGATGTCACAAAATATACCCTGGATTATTCGTAGGTTTAGCCTTGACTTGACACTAGCTAAACCCTATCCAAATATTTTATTAGTATTTATGCTGATGGGCTTGTGCCTAAGTTGTGACCAATCGCATCCACAAATAGCCCCTACCTCTCCAAACATTCTATTAATCCTTACTGACGATATGGGCTTTGGCGATGTAACCAGCAGTGGCAACCTCCATATCAGAACGCCAAATATTGACAAGTTAGCTGAGAACAGCGTCCGCTTTAACCATTTTTATGTATCTCCGGTATGTGCTCCTACTCGTGCTAGTTTATTAACCGGGCGTTATCACCAACGTACCGGAGTACGCAGTGTGACCAATGGCTATGAAACCATGGCCCCGGATGAAATAACCATTGCGGAAATCCTGAAAGATAATGGTTATAGAACCGCTATCTTTGGTAAATGGCATTTAGGTGAATACTATCCAAGTGTACCCAATGCTCAGGGGTTTGAGGAATTCCTGGGATTTCGAACAGGTCATACCAACCAGTATTTTGATGCTACCCTGGAGCACAATGGAACACCTCTTAAAACCCAAGGACACGTAACCGATGTGCTTACCGACCAGGCCTTGAATTTTATGACCAACAATGGAGAAGAGCCATTCTTTTGTTTTCTTGCCTATAACGCTCCACACACGCCGCTACAAGTCGATAGTAGTTGGTTTACTCCATATATCAACCAGGGGCTTAGTGAGCGGAATGCCAGAATATATGGGTTGATCGAACACCTGGACCAGGGTGTTGGCAAAATATTGAAAACCCTGAAATCCAGCAAGCTTTTGGAGCAAACCATTGTGATTTTTATGAGTGACAATGGGCCAATTAGTGGATGGCAGATTCCGCAGAGTAAAATGCGCTACAATGCCGGACTTCGAGACCAGAAATTCACCATATATGAAGGTGGGATTCGCACCCAATGCTATTGGATGTGGTATAATCATTGGAGCGGTAATGTAGAATCCAACCAGATAGCTGCTCATATCGATGTGCTTCCCACTTTGTTGGATATCTTAAATATTGAAGCTCCAAGTTCCCTGAAGCTGGATGGTATAAGTCTGCGCAAAATAGTAGAAGACCATTCCGTGACAAATATTGATCGGTCTTTTTATCAAAAGTACGCACTTAGTAATTTAAGGGACCCTGCACCCTTTCCTGGTGGAATGATCAGAGAAGGCCCTTGGAAAATGGTGAATGGCACCGAATTGTATCATGTTATTAATGATATAGGTGAAGAGCACAACCTGGCAAAGGAGCATCCGGATGTTTTATCTGAATTGAATGAGGCCTATGAGCGATGGTATCAGGATATATCAAATGATAGAGACTTAAAACGGATCGAAATTTCTGTGGGCCATGATCAGGAAAATCCAGTATACCTCCAACCACACCATGGAGAAGGCACCGGTAATATTCGTTTTTTGGGTAACCGTGGTTTACTAGGAACGCGAACTGGAGCGCATCCTACAGGAGTAGATGGTGATTGGACCGGAAACTGGAAAGCCCAGGGAGATGCAATTCATTGGAACATTAATCTAATGACATCAGGTAGGTACCGGTTTAAAATTCTGGCCCGGGATTCCGCAAATCAACAGCAGGTAAAACTCAGGCTAACCGTGAATACACACCACATGGAAAAGTCAATAGCTCCTGAACTATTATCTGCCAGTTGGAATGAAGTAGCTTTAGGCACTTCTAATCTAGAATCGGGGTCCTGTTCACTTAAACTAACTCTTGAGGGAGACCTTGATAGTAATTTTGAGATTAGGGCGCTGGTAGTGGAAAGGCTGTAGACAACCCACCCCTCACCCCTCCGTGGGATGGGAATGGGTGTTGCTCTTGATGAATAAACAGTTAATATGCTTTCATTAAACAAAACGTCTCCTACCACGGAGGGGAAACAGGGGTGGGTAATTAATATCCGGTGATCTCCCGAATCTTCTCAAAAAAACCTTTTTTACGCTTAGAATTAATGCTCCAGTCAACCGGTACACTCTGAAATCCTTCATTAAAACCTTCACCATCTCTCCTGAAGTCAAAGAAACCCCATGAAGCATACGAGGCAACCGCTGCCTTCATGTTATAGTTGTCTTTGTCGAAATCATAATGGTCATCTTCATTAAACAAGATGGGCATAGTACGATATCCTTCGATTTCACGGGTCTGTTCCACCATTTCAGTAATACGTGCTGGATCTTTTACCCCATTGCCATGGATCAAAATAAAATCCGACTCCCTAACCACATTGGGAGTTGGTAATCTATTGCCGTTGAAGCTCGCAGCCACATAAAGGCGTCTTCTGTAAAGGTTGGTACCTTTTATATGCCTCATTAGCTCATCAATGCGTGTTGCCTTGATGATATCCTGCTGGTACCCACTATTATCGCATTCATTAGCTACTTCCACTATCACATTGTAATAACCTCTCTTCAAAATCCAATTGGTAGCTTCTGTCGCAGCTTTTTTTATTGCTGCTTCGTCCTCAAAATATTCATCCTGTCCGAAGTAGAAATAACCCAGGATTACCACCATGCCCAGTTCATCAGCCTTATCAAGAATTTGCTGCAATCTTCTCATATAAGAACCCTGCAGTTTTCCCTTTTCATTAAATGCTGAGTTTCTCCAACCTTTGTTCCCGTAACCCATAGGACTACCACCCTGGAGATTCATAGTGAAAGCCAGCATTCCATGGTCCCTCCATGATTTCATAGCGGCAACAAATTCATCAGTGTTCCTTTTAGGATCCCACGCTCCGGTATCTGGGTACCTGAACCGCTCCATGGTATCAGGGTTTGTATCATCAAAAATTCCCTGTACCATTCTAGAGTTAAAAAGTAGGCCCTCAATCTTATTGCCATCCCAATACTTTCCTTTATAAGTAAGTTCCCCATTAATGTAAAACTGATCTTCTTTAATGGAGACCACTGTGTTAGGGGGTTGTTGAGATATCAATGGTAGAGAAAGCAGGCAATATGCCATTGATAATATTATATTATTCATTTTAAGCTATTTATAGTAAAAAATTAATTAATTACTTTAATCAAATTCAATAAGAGCCACGAACTGTCCTACCCCCGGAGCTTCAATTATAACTTTGTCTCCTGGCTCTATAACTGACGAATTGAACCAGGTGGTTTCCATCACATTCAACCAAACTATCTGCCCCGGTCCACTAGCTGCCGAAAGGTCCGCAGATACTTCTCCTCCATTGGTAAAATATATGGCGTATTGCTTTCCGACCAATGCCCTGCAATAAGCTTCATTCGGATTCCTGTGCCCTAATAAACTGTTGTCCGGCACAGCATTAAAGAAATCCATCCGATCAGACAGTTGCCTTATTGAATTTATTACTGCCTGGGCATGCGCTCCCAAGCCCAATCCAGAACTGGGTCTATGAAATCGCACTGCTGCTGAACCGAAAAACACACTCCGAACAAAGCTTTCCATGCCATTTCGGGTCCCATGCCCATGC
>QIMC01000427.1 GCA_003232185.1 Flammeovirgaceae bacterium
TTGCAGAAACCACTTTTTTTTGGAATTTCAACTAGGATTTAAACATCCTCAAAATAGCAAAGCTTCCTGTTTTAATATACTTTTATGAATGTGTATTATATGGTACTGCCTGAGAAAAAATATTAGTAGTGGTAAAACTTTATTTAATTGAATAAGACTACGGGAGATAAATATCAGGATTGGATCAAAGCACTTCGATTAGGAGACGAAGTAGCATTTGAAAATATTTACAATGTTTTTTGGGAGTCTTTATATGCCATTGCCTATAATCGTTTAAAATCCAAGGAAGCAGTTGAGGAGATATTACAGGATCTGTTCACCGACTTGTGGGACAAAAGGAAGAGCCTGGAAATCAGGACTTCTCTTGTGGCGTATTTACAGGCTGCACTCAAATACAAAATACTCAATTATTACTATTCCCAAAGGTTGCGTAAAACCTATAGTCAGGATCATCCCCAGTATGCTCAAGTATCCACCAATTAAACCCTTGAGGTACTGGCATTTAGGGAGTTATATGCAACATTGGAATTGGGTTTGGAAAAGCTTCCGACAAGATGCCGATTGATTTTTAAGATGAGCAGAGAGGAGCAAAAGTCTTCTAAGGAAATTGCAGAGGAATTAAATATTTCTCATAGAACCGTCCAGACACACATTCACAATGCGATAAAATTTTTGAAAGTAAACTTGCAGATTATTAAGACAGTTGTTGTAACCTTATAGTAATCGATAGGACTCAACAGAAACATTCTTGGCGCTGGGATATTCATAATATTTTTCGTTGTCCACTACGTAGGTTGACGTTTTCATCTGACTATAGTAGTAAGATGAATAGACCAAACCAACACACTCAATCCTTAATTGATAAATATCTTCATGGTAGGGCCACTGAAGAAGAGTTCAATCAATTGAATGAATGGTACCACTCATTTGACGATACTGAAGTTGAACTTCAGAACTTTTCACATCAAGACATGCTGTCGCTTAGACAAAGTATGCTTTCTGATATTCAAGGTACTGAAGGATTCCAAGTAGTATCCAATAGATCAAAAATTTTATCAATTGCCTGGAAAGTAGCAGCAACAGTGGTCATAATAATAAGTGTTGGCCTCTATTTTACTAAAACACAGGCTCCACAACTTCAAGAAGTTGCAATTACCACTAGGAGTACCGATCCAGGCCATAAAAAAACCCTGACTTTAAGCGATGGATCAACGGTGAAGTTAAATGCGAGTAGCTCCATATCTTTTGCGCCGCAATTCGGTTCGGACAGCAGGGAAATTGAGCTGATTGGCGAAGCTTTTTTTCACGTTACGAAGGACGCAAACAGGCCTTTTAAAGTCAAAACCGGAGAGGTTACCACCATTGCCTTGGGCACGTCTTTTAATATTAATGCTTACCCCGGTAACAAGAGCATTGATATATCATTGGCTACTGGAAAAGTGAAGATAGAACATGCAGACACTCCAAAAATGACAATTGAACCATTCTATCTAGAGCCCGGTGAAAAAGCCACCTACACTTCATCAACCCAAGATATTAGGAAACAAGTGTTTGATCCTGATGAAATACTTGCTTGGAAAGATGGTGTCATCTATTTCAAAAATGCAGATGAAACAACTCTTATTGAAAAGTTAGAAAGATGGTATGGCGTTGAAATTGACTTAATAAATGATACCCAAAAGACTATTGATATCACCGCAAAGTTTGAGAATGCCACCCTGGATAACGTACTTAAGTCATTAGGGTACACGTTGGGATTTAAGTATTCTTTTCATGATAAAAAAGTTGAAATTAAATATTCTGATATAAACTAAACCCGGCACTGAATGAAATAAAAATCGCAGTACAAAAAATCAGCAATGCTTTTGAAGCATTGCTGTTAAAATTTCTTTCCTACTTAAATATCGAGTTTGGCGACAGGCTATTTAAGCCAGGAATGAAAATGTTTCAACGAACTATTCAATTACATTAAAACGTTTCAAAATTATGAAATTTAAACAAGTACTCCTATTCAATAAACTGATTATGTACTCCTTTTATGGCATTATATCGCAATTGATATGCTGTACATTTCTATTGGCTGCAGCAGGGACAAACGCCCAGCCATCTGCGAGTGTAAAAGAAATAAAAGTTAGCGTTAAGTTTGAAAATGATAATCTTATCTCTGTTTTTAACAAAATAGAACTGGAAACCGATTTGATTTTTGTTTTTAATAAGGATGATATCTCGAAAAGCAAAGTCAGAATAAGCCATGATTATGCTGATGGATTCGTGTATGATGTTCTTTTGGATATATCCGAACAATCTGGTTTAAGGTTTAAACAAATTAATAAAAACATCAGTGTATTAAAGATTGATGGACGTAAAAGGAAAAGAAGTGAGGAATACCTTATCGAAATAGTTACCAATGTGGAAATCACTGGAAAAGTAACTGATGAAAGTGGGGAAGGCCTTCCTGGCGCATCTGTGGTAGAAAAAGGCACCACAAATGGTACTGTAACTGACAATGAGGGTAATTATAAGTTAAGTGTCCTTGAAGGTTCTTTTATAACGATTTCATATGTAGGTTATGTAACTCAGGAAATAACGGTAAGTAATCAAACCACAATTGATGTACTGCTTATTCAGGATGTATCTGCATTATCTGAAGTCATTGTTACGGCCCTGGGTATCGAAAGAGACAAAGATGCAATTGGTTATTCAGTCACAGAAATTAAAGAACTTGAAGAAGCAGGTGTATTTAATGTAGCTACTGCCCTTTCTGGCAAGGTAGCTGGTGTTCGGGTTTCTCAGGTAGCATCCGGAACCGGAGGATCATCAAAAGTTATAATAAGGGGCAATAACTCTTTAACAGGAAATAGCCAGCCATTATATGTTATAGACGGCATTCCATTGAGTAATGACGTTTTTGGTCAAGCCGGCAGATGGGGAGGTACCGACTACGGAGATGGTATTTCAAACATCAACCAGGATGATATAGAAAGTATTTCGATATTAAAAGGGCCAAATGCAGCCTCATTATATGGGCAAAGGGGAAGTAATGGGGTAATTTTAATTACCACAAAGTCAGGCAAGTCAAGAAAAGGAATAGGGGTAAAGTTTAATAGTAGTTTTTCGGTTGGCGATGCCGCTGTTCTACCTGATTTCCAAAACGAATATGGTCAGGGTTTTAACGGAGAGTTTACCCATTTGAGGGCCACCGCGGATGGAACAATATATAGTTGGGAAGATGCCCAAAACATGGGCATTACGGGAATCCCTAAAATGAGCGCAGGAAGAAACAGGCTTACCAGGGGTAGCTGGGGCGCGGCTTATGATGGACGACTACATGAAGACCAATTCGGGAATGAATTAACCTATGAGGCCCAACCTAATACTTATCAGGATTTCTTTGAAAAAGAAATAAACTGGACAAATACGCTGAGTTTAACGGGAGGCAATGAAAAGGTGAATTATTATATATCATTTTCGAATACCAGTGTAGATGGCTATGTGCCTACGAATAAAATTAATAGAAATAATTTTACTATAAGGACCACAGCTGACATAACATCTAAATTGCAGGTTGATGTTAAAATGAACTATATTGTTACGGAGGGTACCAATAGGCCCACTCTCTCTGATGGTGTTGATAACCCCGCCTACCTGCTTATAAGTCAACCCAGAAGTATGTATGCTTCTTCGCTTCAGGAATTCACATGGACCGAGGAACAACTGGAAAAAGCGCTTGGCTACGGGAGGAGGTCTATACCAGGTAATGAAAAAACCTACGCCACCAACGGATCAACGGCCAATCAGTATTGGACGATCAACAAACAGCTAAATACAGACAGAAAAGATCGCCTCCTGGCCTCGCTAAACCTAAAATATGATGTGTCAGATTTTATAAGTATAAACTTGAGAGGAGGGACGGATATGTATACCGAACAAAGGATTAGGCACAGGGAAATTGGTAGCAGGAGAAGCCCAAACCAAAAGGGGGATATATCAGAAATAATAAATAGGGTTAGAGAAGATTATTTTGATGGTTTGGTGACTTTTAAAGTTGATCCTATTGAAGATATCAAGATTCAATTTAATGTTGGGGCAAGTCACCAAAAATTGTTCTTCAGGCAAGTTGGATTTAGAGGCAATGAATTTCAGGTTCCGGAACTTTTTTCTGTTAACAACACATTAAATCAAGTTGCCATTTTTGGTCTTCGAGAGTCAATAATCAATTCAGTTTATGGAACAGCTCAAGTCGCTTTTAGGGAGTATTTGTTCCTGGATGTAACCGCAAGAAATGACTGGTCTTCTACATTACCTCTTAATGATAACTCATTCTTTTATCCATCGGTGAGCGCCAGCTTTGTATTAAGTGAGGCTTTGGGAATTTCTCAAAATAGTATATTGAGTTATCTGAAATTAAGAGGCTCAATAGCCCAAGCAGGAAGTTCTGGTAATCCTTATCAGTTATTGGGGGCTTATTCGCTTGCCAGTAATACTTTTGGCGGTAGTCCAGTGGCTGGTTTTAGCAGCGTTATCCCTGATCCGGATCTTGATAATGAGCTGACAACTTCCCATGAATTTGGTGTAGAAATGAGTTTATTTAACAATCGTTTTGGAATACACTTTACGTATTATTCAGCAAGCACTGAAAATCAAATACTTAGTGTGCCATTGCCAAGGTCGACTAATTTTTCGGGAATTCGGATTAATGCCGGAGAGATTACTAATAAAGGAATTGAACTATTGCTTACCGGTACCCCAATTATATTGGATAACGGCTTTGTGTGGGAATCTTCATTTAATTTCGGAAGAAATGTAAATGAAGTGGTATCACTTGCTGAAGATGTGGATGTACTTGTGCTTGGTGTAGATAGAAATGTGAATGTGGTGGCCATTCCCGGGAAACCCTTTGGCCAAATATTCGGAACAAGTTTTTCCTGGCAAAAGGACGAAAATAATAATATTTTAATTGATCCGGCAACTGGATTACCCATTACAAGTTCCGGAAAGAATTCTCAGCTTATCGGAAGCGCCTTACCAGATTGGACCGGCGGATTTTCTAATACGTTTAGTTACAAGGGTTTTAATTTGTCCGCATTGATCGATATAAGCCAGGGAGGGCAAATTTTTTCACAAAGCAGAAGAGAGCTAATTGTCTATGGTTCAAGTAAAGAAACCTTGGCCGGAAGGGATGGTACGTATATAGCGGAAGGTGTTATAGCTGAATTAAACACTGAAGGTGATTGGGTGGGCACGGGGGTACAAAACACCATCCAGGTAAACGCGCAGGACTACTGGAATGTAGTGGCAAGTACAAAAGATAATCTGGTTTCCGAGGAAATGCTAAATGATGCCAGTTTTATAAGCATGCGGGAGATAACCCTATCTTATCGGTTGCCATCCAAGCTAGTATCACGAACTCCATTTAGAAATATCGGAGTGGGATTATTTGGTAGAAACTTGTTTTATTTCCAAAGAAATACTGATGGATACGCCCCGGAAGCAAGCCAATTTAACGTAAATAATTCGTCTTTAGGCCTTGAGTCCACGTCACTGCCAATGCTAAGAACATTTGGGGTTAACTTAAATATTGAACTTTAAAAACATTTTAATCATGAAAACAAAAAATAAACTATATAATATGGGTAAGATTATATTATCTGCAATTTTTCTGTTACAAATATCTGCTTGTACTGATAATTTTGAAGAAATCAATACTCCTCCCACATCATCAATTTCTATTGATCCGGAATTCTTGTTGACGAATACGCAAAGAAGTCTTCTCTTTTATGAGGGCACAGAAATCGTAAATAATATCGTAGGTTCCTGGGTACAGCACTGGGGTGGCGGGCCGCTGTTTAGCCCATCGCTATATGTTCCCGAAACATTTGAGCGGTATTGGGATAGATATTATGGCAGCTTAAGAAACTTGGGCTTAATTAGGAATGATTTACTGGCTGGACTTGAAAATGATCCAAAAGGAAGGACGAAGATAGCCATAGCAAAAATAATGGAAATTTATCTTTTGCAAAATTTGACGGACATGTACGGCCCTATTCCTTATAGCGAGTCACTATTAAATATTGAAGACTTAATCAGGCAACCAAAGTTTGATACTCAGGAGAATATATACCAATCATTAATTTCTGATTTGAATATTGCATTGTCAAATTTAAATAGCACAGATGAATCTTACGGAACAGGTGATGTATTTTACGATGGGGATGTGGTACTTTGGGAAAAATTTGGTAATTCTTTGAAACTAAGATTGGGGATGCGCCTTAAATACGTGGACAATACATTGTCGAGATCTACAGTAGAAGATGCCTTGTCAAATCCCTTGATTAGTAGCAATGCAGAGAATGCTGATATTGCGACCTTCAATGATTTTAGTAGTAATCAGCATCCTACATTAAGTCAGAGTGAGCAAGGTAGTCCTGATTATTTCTATCTTGCTGAAAAGATGGTAGATGTTTTGATTGCCAAAGATGATCCAAGATTACCACTACTAGGAGATTTATCATTGGACAATTCAGACTATAAGGGAATTCGGGTAGCTGAAACTGATAATTATTACTCAAGCCTGATAAGAAGTCAATTCTCGCAAATTTCCTCTCTGACCTATTTCAATCAAGATCGTACAATTCCTGTACACGCATTTAGTTTCTCAGAAGTTAGTTTTTTTAAGGCAGAGGCTGCTCTTGAAGGCTGGGGTGGATTTTCAGACGCAGATGCAGAGAATTTCTATCAGGATGGAATTTTGGCAGCCATGTCAATGGACCCCTATAATATTACCGAAGCTGATATTCCTCCTGCATATGTTACTGCCGAATTTTCTTTGGCGGGCCTTACCAAGGAGGAAAAGCTGGAAAAAATAATGACTCAAAAATGGATTCTTTTATTTGGAAGAAATTTTGAGATATGGGCTGAGTGGAGAAGAACAGGATACCCAGTTTTAACACCAGGATCTTCTGGAGAAGGAGTAATACCAAGACGTTTAATTTACCCGATTACTGAATCGGTACTAAATTCGGACAACTATAACGCGGCAGTATCAACTCTTAGCAATGGTGACGCCTTTCAGTCAAAAGTATGGTGGGACAATAAATAACTGACACTAAAAATCATTTATTTAAGGGGCTTTGGAATCTCTTTCTTTCAACAAGGAAGATATTTAGAAGCCCTTTTTTACTTCAGCAACCATTAGGATTGCTAATTTTATAAATAACACATCTCTACTGGTTAATTGAGCTAAAACTTTTAAACTTGTTGTTTGAAATCAAATGATGGATGTATCTAGCATGATTAGCAAGGAATTTCCTACATTAATTCTGATTTTCTCGATAAGCCTTATGAGTTTATTGGCCCAGGATAACCAACCGTTATTTAGTTTATTAGGAAGCGAATCTACCGGAATCACTTTTGAAAACACTTTGATAGATACCAAGGAACATAATATTCTGATATACTCCAACTTTTATGGAGGTTCCGGGGTAGGAATTGGTGACTTCAATAACGATGGACTTCAGGATATTTTCTTTGCCGGCAACTTGGTGGCAGATCAATTGTACCTGAACCTGGGCAACCTGAAATTTGAAGAGGTCACCAAAGAATCAGGAATTAACGAGCAGGACGGTTGGTCTTCAGGAGTAATTATTGCCGATGTAAATAATGACGGTTGGCTGGATATTTATGTATGCAGAGAGTTGTATGACAATCAGCCTGATCTGAGAAAGAACCGTTTGTATATAAACAATGGACCATCCAAAAAAAGCAACCTCCCAATATTCACTGAAAGTGCTGAAATCTATGGATTAGCTGATGACCGCAGAACCCGCCATGCCACCTTCCTTGATTACAACAAAGATGGATACCTCGATCTTTTTTTGTTAAACCAACCGCCAAACCCCGGCAATTTCTCTGAATTATACGATATTAAGCCCGGGCCTGAGTACGCACCCAGGCTATACCGCAATAATGGTAACCAAACCTTTACCGATGTAACTCATGAAGCAGGTGTGGAAAAGGCCGGTTACTCCAACAGCGTAACTGCCAGTGATCTAAATGGTGATGGATGGACTGATTTATATGTAGCCAACGATTTTGAGTACCCTGATTTTCTTTACCTGAATAATGGTGACGGCACCTTTAGTAATCAGTTGGAAAGTTCCATGAGGCATATTTCCTACTTTAGTATGGGCGTGGATGCCTCTGATATCAATAACGATGGTTTACTGGATTTGATGGTGTTGGACATGGTGGCAGAAGACAACTACCGGATTAAATCCAATATGAGCGGCATGAATCCAGATAGTTTTTGGAAAGTTGTTGATGATGGCGGTCACTATCAATATATGTTCAATACCCTTCAGTTAAACCAGGGGACAGTTCAATCGCAACCGGTCTTTAGTGATATTGCACAGTTGGCAAAAGTCTCCAGTACCGATTGGAGTTGGTCGAATTTAATTGCAGATTTCGACAATGATGGGTTGAAAGATATCCACGTGACCAACGGAATGTTACGGGATATCAGAAACACCGATGCAGATAGAAAATTTTCAAATTATATAGACGAAGTATCTTATACCTGGATGGATAATAATCCAAATGCCGGAGACGTAAGTATTTGGGATATTTTGGACCTGAACCAGGCGCTGAAGATTGTCCCTTCACAAAAGCTACCCAACTATGCCTTCAAGAACAATGGAGACCTAAGCTTCTCAAAGGTAACTACTGAATGGGGTATGGATCAGGCGTCATTTTCCCATGGTTCTGCCTACGCGGATCTCGACAACGATGGAGATCTGGATCTGATAGTTAATAATGTAAATGAAAAAGCTTTTGTGTATCGCAACAACTCCGAAACCAATGCAGATCATAATTACTTCAGGGTTAAACTAACAGATGCCCACCAGAAACGGCCTTTGTTCGGCTCAAAGGTAAAAATCACCTCAAATGGCGCATCACAATGGTACGAATTCACCAATGTACGGGGGATGTACTCAACCAGTGAAAATATTGCTCATTTTGGACTGGGTGAAGATAAAACAGTAAGTGAGGTGATGGTTACCTGGCCAGATGGCAAAACTACCGTGCTTCAGGATCTTGAGGCAAATCAGCAAATAAATGTTGATTACAGCAATGCTGGTATGCCAACCCAGGGATTAAAAACTGAAGCGACATTCCTGAAAAAGGTTAGTTCCTTTCAATTGGATCACCTTGAAAACACTTTTGATGATTTTGAAAAACAGGTATTACTCCCCCATAAAATGTCACAGTTTGGGCCCGCTTTGGCGGTGGCAGATGTTAACGGGGACGGCATTGATGATTTTTACTATGGGGGTGCCAAGGACAGCCCGGGGAAATTAGTATTACAAGATCGACAAGGAAAGCTCACCACAGAAGAGCCTAAGACATTTATCGAGGATGCTAAATTCGAAGACCTTGATGCTGCATTTCTGGATGTCGATAGAGATGGATGGAGATATGGATCTGTATGTAGTAAGTGGCGGTAATGAATGGGCACCAAACGCTGCAGAGTACCAGGACCGGCTGTATTTGAATGACGGCAAAGGTGGGTTTGAAAGATCTGAATTGATCCCTGAGTTCACTGAAAGTGGCTCATGTGTCAGGCCATTCGACTTTGACCAGGATGGCGACCTGGATCTTTTTATAGGAGGAAGGCATGTCCCCTGGTCCTATCCCTCTCCAGTTACCAGCAGACTGCTAATCAATGAAAATGGCAAATTTACCGACGCAACAAAGAGCATAGCTAAAGATTTGATTAATCTCGGAATGGTTACCGATGCGGTTTGGACCGATTTTGATCAGGATGGTTTCACTGATTTAGTGATCGTGGGAGAATGGATGCCCATCACCTTTATTCGTTTTG